>NZ_JAAKGQ010000019.1:0-67170 GCF_011043515.1 Sphingobacterium sp. SGL-16
GATGTGTAAATGATGAATTAAAGAATATATGCAAACTACAACACACTAGACACAGGTCTGTAAATAACTTCTTATTGAATATTTTGGGAGCTTTAGCTGCCTATGCTTTCTTCCCTAAAAAACCTTCTCTAAATATTCAGTTTCAACAGCAAGAAAAGCAATTATTCCTTGCTGCTTAAACCGAACTCACGTTAAAATAAAAGCGTTCAGGAGTCAGTTTAGAGGGGTTGGTGATATTAATTTTTTCCTATTCAGATTGACTAAATTATTTGCTTAGTCCACAACTTTTGTACATGATCCTAAATCGAACCCTGCGGGTTCTCATCCCTTGGGTCTGCTAATTAGAAAATGTTGTGAAATATATTTCTGAGGTGGTGTATAACAAAAAAGCTCAATCTTTCGATTAAGCTTTTCAAAGTCTTGGCGGAAGGGGCGGGATTCGAACCCGCGGTACCGTTTCCAGTACGACAGTTTAGCAAACTGTTCCTTTCGGCCTCTCAGGCACCCTTCCGTGTTTCGACATTGCAAACATAAAGCAAAAAATCGATTCTACAAACTTTAAAGCGAGTTTTTTTAATATTTTTTTGTCGTTTCTTATTAACAATCTGAGAGTCAATAATAATGCTTTTTGGCTTGTTTAATCTTTTCTTTTGTTGATATCGTAATCGATGCGCACATGATAGATACTCATCAACATATTTTTAAATATTGTACTCACATCGCTAATATCTTTCAGCGTAATATTCGCATTGCTGAACTGTTTCTGCGCTAATTTATGGTCTACAATCTTGTCCACAAGGTTGCTGATGGAATCTTTTGTAGGCTCTTTCAACGATCTTGCGGCTGCTTCTACCGAATCGGCAATCATCAATACCGCTGTTTCTTTGGAAAATGGGATAGGACCAGGGTAGTGGAAAAGTGTTTCATCCACCAGCTTATCTGGATTATTCTGAATAAACTCATTGTAGAAATAATCCACACGCGTCGTACCGTGATGTGTCTTTATGAAATCAATAATAACCTCAGGCAATTGATGACGCTTGGCAATCTCAATACCTTTAAGCACATGCGAAATAATAATCTGCGCGCTTTGTTCTGACGTCAGTTCTTGATGCGGGTTGGTACCAGTCTTTTGATTTTCGATAAAATATAGCGGATTGACGATTTTTCCAATATCATGGTATAAAGCGCCCGCGCGAACCAATAGGGAGTTTCCGCCAATTTTGTAAATCGCAGCTTCCGCTAAATTGGCTACTTGCAAAGAGTGCTGGAATGTTCCAGGAGCTTTTAAAGATAGCTCACGCAATAATTTGGAGTTGGAATTGGTTAATTCCATTAAGGTCAAATCGGACACTATACCAAATAACTTTTCGAAAGCATAAATTAATGGATACGCCAATAAAGTTAAACCTACACTGACAAAAAAAGGTAAAATATCGCCCCAATAAATGCTGGTGAATGAACCGTTACGCGTCAATACCAAACCAATATGTCCGATGATATAAGTCGCTAAGATCAGTAAACTGGAAATAAGGAACTGTTCGCGCTTTACCATAGTCTTGATACTGTAAATCGCCACTAACCCAGACATAAATTGTAAAAACACAAAGTCGTAACTGTTTGGAACAAACAATGCCGTAATCAACACCATTAAGAGGTGAATATTTAAGGCAACACGCGTATCAAAAAGAATACGGAAGATGATCGGAACACCACAATACGGAATAAAATACAGACTGGACACACGAAGATGCAATGCCCAAGAAAATACCCCAAGCATTCCGATAATTACGATATAGATAATGGCCAATAAACGGTTGTTGTTGTAAATGTTTTTTCGGAAGAAAAACAAAAACACCATCAATAAGCTCATCGCTAAACCTACAACTAAGAATTGTCCCAAGGAGACATAAGTCTTATTACCCGAAATGCGAGCTTCATCTTCAAAGACTTTACGTAAGGATTCCAATTTTTGATAGGTGTCGTTGTTGACAATTTTATCTTTTTCAGCGATTAATTCACCTTTTTGAACCATACCACGCGTGGTGGAAATATTACTTAGCGCTGTTTGTTCAATTTTATTCGTTAAAGACTCGTTAAAGATATAATTAACTGTAATGTAGTTTTTCAGGACTTCTTCCAACCAACGTTTCTTACTGATCGTGGCATCTTTCTCCAATGCATGATGCGCGTATTCTATAGCGGATTCTATCGTAAAACAGTCCGCTGTATTTTTCTGTGTAGCAAGGTTATTATCAATTAAAGTAAAGTTATAGTTTGCTTCAGTTTCACTCACTTTTTCAGAATCCTCACCTTTATTTTGGTACCTGTTATTTAGCGAAAGAATACCGCGAGTGTACACGTAAGACAGGATATCTACACCTTTTTGCTTATACTTTTGAATATCCAAAGAAGGAACGGTATCCATTTGGCTGCTTTGCCATTTTTCGGCGATATCCGTCGTAAAAAGATCGATTTGTTCTTTGCTAACGGAAGATTGCAGATTATATACGGGCTGTACCGTCTTCAAAATATGCTGACGGTCACGGTCCAGCTCTTCTTTAGTTTTGTTGATAGCAAAATTGTAAGGAGAAACTAGATTCTCATGATTCCAGGCTTTTCCTTTTTGGAATTCATACTCAAATCGAGGTTGTTTGGGAAGAAACAGACAAATTAAAAATACGGTAAGTACAAGCATCCCATATTTCAGCACAGGGGAATCGTTCTTCCATTTATTATCTATATAGTTGATCTTAAGTTTTGCCACGCACTATAAAAATTGAGTAGTATACAATGATATAAACAAAAGTAATTAATTCTGTCCTTAATCTTGTAGTCTCGCAGATTATTAAGGAAATGTCAATAAGTAGATTTTGTTTGATAACGGAAAATTTTCGAAGTATCTTTGTGCAAAATTTTAATAAAAGATATTCATGTCAAATAATAAACATTTAATTGCTCCTTCGGTTTTAGCGGCAGACTTCGGGAATTTAGCGAGAGATGTTCAGATGGTTAATGCGAGTGAAGCAGACTGGTTTCACATCGATATTATGGACGGTGTTTTTGTTCCAAATATTTCTTTTGGCTTTCCGGTGATGAGCGCTATTGCGAAACACGCACAAAAACCTTTGGATGTGCACCTGATGATTGTAGATCCAGATCGTTACTTGAAAACGTGTAAAGATAATGGTGCTGAAGTGATTACGGTTCATTATGAGGCATGTACACATTTGCACCGCACGCTAGCGGCAATCAAAGAATTAGGTTGTAAAGCAGGGGTAGCATTGAACCCGCATACACCAGTTCAATTATTGAAAGATGTGATCCAAGATATTGACTTGGTATGTATCATGTCTGTAAACCCTGGTTTCGGCGGTCAAAAATTCATTTCACATACCTACACTAAAATCAAAGAATTGCGTGCACTTGCTTCAGGTGTTAATGATGATTTATTGATTGAAATTGATGGTGGAGTGACTACAGCAAATGCTGCTCAATTATTAGAAGCTGGAGCCGATGTATTGGTGGCTGGTTCTTTTGTATTTACTGCCGAAGATCCTATAGCAACTATAGCATCCTTGAAAGCGGTGGATATAACATTAAAACAAGCATAAACGAAATAAAGGCGGCAAATCGAAGGAAATGCCGCCTTTGTTTTTTAAAGGAATTAAATCGTCAAATTCTAATTTGTTTAGAATAATTCCAAATTAAGTTTGCCGTATTGACGACTTGTTATTAGCTGTTGATTTTTAGTATTTTTGTGCGCGAATTGACTTGCTGATAAATAATAAAACGTACAGCAAACGAGGGAAGTAAGGGGCTAGAAAATGCTGGATAGTGGGTAATCGTTATTCAATTTTTGTTTTAGCTTATTTTGTAACACATCAGGTAGTTTGAGGAATTTGACTTTTCAAACTGCTTTAAATTTTAGAAGACTAAATATATGAGTATTTACAACGATTACGTACAAGAGGTTGTAGAACGAAAAGGTCAAGGATTACATCCTAAACCAATTGACGGAGCAGAACTTTTGAGCGAAGTTATTGCCCAAATCAAAGACACAAACAATGAACACAGAGAAGAGTCTCTACGTTTGTTCATTTACAACACATTGCCTGGTACTACTCCTGCGGCAGCTGTGAAAGCTCAATTCTTAAAAGAAATTATTTTAGGTCAAGAAGTAGTTGCGGAGATCACACCAACTTTCGCATTTGAGTTATTGTCTCATATGAAAGGTGGTCCTTCCATCAAAGTATTATTAGACATCGCATTAGGTGCTGATGAGGCTGTTGCAAAACAAGCTGCTGAAGTATTGAAAACACAAGTTTTCTTGTACGATGCCGATACTAATCGTTTGAAAGTTGCTTACGAAACGGGTAATGCTATCGCAAAAGATATCTTAGAGAGCTATGCGAAAGCAGAATTCTTTACCAAATTACCTGAAGTTCCAGAAGAAATTAAAGTAGTTACTTACATTGCTGCTGAAGGTGATATCTCTACGGATTTATTGTCTCCAGGTAACCAAGCGCACTCTCGTTCTGACCGTGAATTGCATGGTAAATGTATGATTACTCCTGCTGCACAAGAGGAAATCAAGGCATTACAAGCTTTACATCCTGATGCTAGCGTGATGTTGATCGCTGAAAAAGGTACTATGGGTGTAGGTTCTTCACGTATGTCGGGTGTAAATAACGTAGCACTTTGGACAGGTAAACAAGCTTCTCCATACATTCCTTTCGTCAATATCGCACCTATCGTAGCGGGTACAAATGGTATTTCACCTATTTTCTTAACTACAGTTGATGTAACGGGTGGTATCGGTATCGACTTACAAAACTGGGTGAAGAAAACTGACGAAAACGGTAACGTAGTTCGTGATGAAAACGGTGATGTAATTTTAGAACAAGCTTACTCTGTAGCTACAGGTACAGTATTGACTATTAATACAAAAACTAAAAAATTATACAACGGTGATGTTGAATTAAAAGATATTTCTAAATCATTCACACCACAAAAATTAGAGTTTATCAAAGCAGGTGGTTCTTACGCTATCGTATTTGGTAAAAAAATCCAAACTTTCGCTGCTCAAACTTTAGGTATTGAAGCTCCTCAAGTATTTGCGCCAGCAAAAGAAATCACTAAAGAAGGTGTAGGCTTAACTGCTGTGGAGAAAATTTTCAACAAAAATGCAGTAGGTGTTGCTCCAGGTAAAACATTACACGCTGGTTCTGACGTTCGTGTGAAAGTGAACATTGTAGGTTCGCAAGATACTACAGGTTTAATGACAGCACAAGAGTTAGAAGCGATGGCTGCTACAGTTATTGCGCCTAGCGTAGACGGTGCTTACCAATCAGGTTGTCACACAGCATCAGTATGGGATAAAAAAGCGCAAGCTAATATTCCTAAATTGATGAAATTCATGAATGAATTTGGTGTAATCACAGCGCGTGACCCTAAAGGTGAATATCACTCTATGACTGACGTTATTCACAAAGTATTGAATGATATTACAGTGGACGAATGGGCTATCATCATCGGTGGTGACTCGCACACGCGTATGTCTAAAGGTGTAGCATTCGGTGCTGACTCTGGTACTGTAGCTTTAGCTTTAGCGACTGGTGAAGCTTCTATGCCAATTCCTGAGTCTGTGAAAGTGACTTTCAAAGGTCAAATGAAAGAGCACATGGACTTCCGTGACGTGGTGCATGCTACACAATTACAAATGTTGCAACAATTCGATGGTGAGAATGTATTCCAAGGTCGTATCATCGAGGTTCATATCGGTACTTTATTAGCGGATCAAGCGTTCACATTTACAGACTGGACTGCAGAAATGAAAGCGAAAGCTTCTATCTGTATTTCTCAAGATGAGACTTTAATCCAATCGTTAGAAATTGCTAAGTCACGTATCCAAATCATGATTGATAAAGGTATGGACAACAAAAACCAAGTATTACAAGGTTTAATTGACAAAGCAAACAAACGTATCGCAGAAATCCGTTCTGGTGAGAAACCAGCTTTACAACCTGATGCTAATGCTTCTTATTATGCTGAGGTGGTAGTGGATTTGGACATTATCGATGAGCCAATGATCGCTGACCCAGATGTAAACAATGCTGATGTTTCTAAACGTTATACACACGACGTAATTCGTGGATTATCATACTACGGAGCTGATAAAAAAGTAGATTTAGGTTTCGTTGGTTCTTGTATGGTACACAAAGATGACTTAAAAATCGTTTCTCAAATTCTTAAGAATGTAGAAGCGGAAAAAGGTTATGTATCATTCAATGCACCGTTAGTAGTTGCTGCGCCAACTTACAATATCATTGATGAGTTGAAAGCGGAAGGTGACTGGGAATTCTTACAAAAATACTCTGGTTTCGAATTCAACGATGCATTGCCAAAAACTGCAGCCCGTACAGAATACGAAAACATTATGTACTTAGAGCGTCCTGGTTGTAACTTATGTATGGGTAACCAAGAGAAAGCGGCTAAAGGTGATACCGTATTAGCTACTTCGACTCGTCTTTTCCAAGGCCGTGTAGTAGAAGATAGAGATGGTAAAAAAGGTGAATCTTTATTAGCTTCTACTCCAGTAGTTGTATTATCAGCTATCTTAGGTCGTATCCCTACTGTAGAAGAGTACAAATCAGCTGTGAAAGGTATCAACTTAACGAAGTTCGCCCCAATCCCGACTAAATAGTTCGTTCTTAGAAATTTACTATATAAAGCGAGGTTTCCCGATAGACGAACCTCGCTTTTTTGTTGTGTACACTTAAGAGTATATATATATTTATTCCTTTAATTGGTAATTTCTAATTATAATTCCCTTATCAGGAACTTTGTCTCCTTTTGTTTGTTAAAGAATAAATAACCTAATTTAATTAGAATTATTTTAAATTCAGTAAATGACAATTTCTAAACTAAACTTATTAAAAAATAATAGTAAATTGTCTTGTCAATTTTAGAATTAAATTATAATAAGAGATATGGCTTTTGATATAGACATGATCAAAAAAGTTTATTCTCAATACGATGAGCGCATTGCTGCTGCTCGTCAAGTTGTGAATAAACCCTTGACACTTTCAGAGAAAATTTTGTACGCACACCTTTGGGATGGTAGTGCTACTGAGGCGTACGAGCGCGGAAAATCTTATGTGGATTTCGCTCCAGACCGTGTGGCGATGCAAGATGCAACAGCGCAAATGGCACTATTGCAATTTATGCAAGCTGGACGCGCTAAAGTTGCTGTTCCTTCAACGGTACACTGTGATCACTTAATCCAAGCGAAAGAAGGTGCGGAAAAGGATTTGACTCGTGCTAAGAACGAAAGTTCCGAAGTATTTAATTTCTTGAGTTCTGTTTCCAACAAATATGGTATCGGTTTCTGGAAACCAGGTGCTGGTATTATTCACCAAGTAGTATTGGAAAACTACGCTTTCCCAGGTGGTATGATGATCGGTACGGATTCACACACGGTGAATGCTGGCGGTCTAGGTATGGTGGCAATCGGTGTTGGTGGTGCTGATGCTTGTGACGTGATGGCGGGTTTACCGTGGGAACTTAAATTTCCAAAATTAATCGGTGTTAAATTAACTGGTAAATTATCGGGATGGGCAGCACCAAAAGATGTAATTTTGAAAGTAGCGGGTATCTTAACTGTAAAAGGTGGTACTGGTGCTATCGTAGAATATTTTGGTGAGGGTGCTGAATCTTTGTCTTGTACAGGTAAAGGTACTATCTGTAATATGGGTGCAGAGATTGGTGCTACGACATCTACTTTCGGATATGACGAATCGATGGAACGTTATTTACGTGCTACAGGTCGTGCCGAAGTTGCGGATGCAGCAAATGCTATCAAACAACATTTGACAGCTGACCCTGAAGTTTATGCGGATCCAGAACAATATTTCGATCAAATTATTGAAATCAATTTATCGGAGTTAGAGCCATCATTGAATGGTCCTTTTACACCAGATTTATATACTCCAGTGTCACGCATGCGTGAAGAGGCACAAAAGAACGGTTGGCCTTTGAAAGTAGAATGGGGCTTAATCGGTTCTTGTACGAACTCTTCTTATGAGGATTTGACACGTGCGGCTTCAATCGCAAAACAAGCTATTGACAAAGGTTTGGTAACAAAAGCAGAATTTGGTATCAATCCAGGTTCGGAGCAAGTACGTTACACAGCAGATCGTGATGGTTTATTGAAAACCTTCGAAGATTTGAATGCGACAATCTTTACAAATGCATGTGGACCATGTATTGGTATGTGGGATCGTGCAGGAGCGGAGAAACAAGAGAAAAACACTATTGTACACTCATTCAACCGTAACTTTGCGAAGCGTGCCGATGGTAACCCAAATACTTATGCATTCGTAACTTCACCAGAAATGGTAGCAGCTATTGCTATTTCAGGGGATTTAGGTTTTAACCCTGTTACGGATACATTGACTAATAGAAATGGTGAGCAAGTGAAATTAGATCCACCTACCGGTGAAGAATTACCAGCATTAGGCTTTGATGTAGAGGATGCAGGTTACCAAGCGCCAGCGGAAGATGGTTCTTCGGTAGTGGTAGAGGTGTCTCCAACTTCAGACCGTTTGCAATTATTAGCGCCATTTGCTGCTTGGGAAGGAACAGACTTAACTGGTTTGAAATTATTAATCAAAACTAAAGGTAAAACAACGACTGACCACATTTCTATGGCAGGTCCTTGGTTGAAATATCGTGGTCACTTGGATAATATCTCGAACAACTTGTTAATTGGTGCCGTTAACTTCTTCAATGATAAAACAGACAATGTTAAAAATCAATTGACAGGCGAGTACGGTGCTGTACCAGCTACACAACGTGCATATAAAGCTGCTGGAATTGGTTCTATCATCGTGGGTGATGAAAACTATGGTGAAGGTTCTTCACGTGAGCATGCGGCTATGGAGCCTCGTCACCTTGGTGTGCGTTCGGTATTGGTAAAATCTTTTGCACGTATTCACGAAACGAACTTGAAAAAACAAGGTATGTTGGCTTTGACATTCTTGAATAAAGATGATTATGATAAAGTGCAAGAAAACGATAACATCGATATTGTGGGCTTGACTACTTTCGCTCCAAATACACCATTGACTATAGTGTTGAATCATGAAGACGGCTCAAAAGATGAAATCTTGGCGAACCATACGTATAATGCACAACAAATCGAATGGTTTAAAGCTGGTGGCGCATTGAATATTATTCGCGCGAACCAAGCGAAATAGTTATTTATAACATCTTAAAAAGCAAACCCCGACAGATTTTTTCTGTCGGGGTTTGCTTTTTAAGAAGATTATTATTGTAAATACGGCATTATTTATGAGTAGAGTTAATAGCTAACTATTGCGATTATGAACTTCAGATTATTACTCATCATAATTTTGATTCCATTTTATACCTTCGGGCAAGAAGTTATTACTTCTGGTGATGCCTTATACAGAACCACTTTCAGTTTGATAAATGGCTCCATTATGGAAGCAACTATCAAAAATTCCAAAACATCAAAGAGTAAAACGTCAAAAACCAAAGCTAAAATCAAAGATCTGACTTTTGAACGCTCAGAAAATCTGAGTAAAGAAATCCAAAAAAAAATTATTGCGAGTATGATTAGAATACAGCCTGAGCTAAAAGGTCCATTGGTTAAATCTTTTGAGAATAATAAGCTTCGAAATCAGTTTGATAGGCTATTAGCCGGATATAATTATTCAGCAACTGATATGGCCGACGTGGTAACAGCCTATTTAGTAATTTCTTGGCAAATCGTGCATAACAAGAATTTTGACGATAAAAATGGATTTAATGCAGTTCGAACTTGGGTAAGAGATATTCTCTTGAAAAGTGAGCAACTAGCCGTAATGGATAATGCTACGAAACAACTCTACGCAAAGGCATATGGCTACCAAACCATGTTGTGTTTTAACTCGTACAAAACTTTAATTGCCAAAAGTGATCAAAAAGGATTAGATCATTTAAGGAACAATTTGTATAAAAGTGTAAGAGATAGCTTTATCGATCTTAAATCTGTAAAATTAACCCACACAGGATTCGTCAAAATTTAATTTATCATTCTGTCTATTTTCTTATATTTAAGTATTATAAACTTAAATAAAAAAGCTAATGGGCCTTTTTGATAAATTAAGAAATGAATTTATTGATATCATTGAATGGGTAGACAACAGCCAGGACACCATCGTATGGAAATTTCCTAGATATCAGAACGAAATAAAAATGGGGGCACAGTTGACTGTTCGTGAAGGTCAAGCTGTTGTATTCATGAATGAAGGTGTGATTGCTGATGTATTTAGCGCAGGAAGATACGAACTCAGCACACAGAATATGCCTATCCTTACCACTTTAAGAGGTTGGAAATATGGTTTCAATAGCCCTTTCAAAGCGGATGTATTTTTTGTTAGCTTACGCCAATTCACAAATCAGAAGTGGGGAACGAAAAATCCGATTATGTTGCGTGATGCGGAATTTGGTCCAGTCCGTCTACGTGCTTTTGGAACCTATTCATTTAGTGTAAAAGATCCAGCAGTATTTTTGAAAGAAATAGCAGCTACAAATCCTGATTTTTCGGTTGAAAACATCAACGAGCAGCTGCGTAATTTAGCGGTATCACGGGGTATGGATGCTATCGCGGAATCTAAAATTCCAGTTCTGGATTTGGCATCCAATTACGATGAAGTTTCAAAAGTTATTCAAGACAAAATATCTCCTGAATTTAATGAAATAGGACTTAACCTGAACAAATTCCTAATTGAGAATATTTCCTTGCCAGAAGAAGTAGAGAAAATTTTGGACAAACGTAGCAGTATGGGAATAGTGGGAGATATGGGGGCTTTTGCGCAATTCCAAGCTGCAAATGCAATGGAAAAGGCTGCTGAAAATCCAAACGGGGGCGGAATTATGGGCGCTGGCATGGGAGCAGGTATGGGAATGGGCATGATGGGGCAGATGGGTAATGTCTTTCAGGAACGTAAGTTCGAAGGCAATCCTCAACAGCAGGCTTCTTCTGCACCACCGCCAATTCCTGGTCAGACACAAGTAAGTTTTTATTACGTCAGTCAGGGACAACAACAAGGGCCTGTCTCATTAGTTGAATTACAAAATTTGGTTTCCACTGGAGCTGTTCAGAAAGATACATTAGTATGGTATGCAGGTCTAGCAGCTTGGGAAAAAGCCGGAGATAACGCCGAAGTAGCTTCTTTATTCCAAAATACACCTCCTCCAATTCCAGGAGTTTAATTCGTTTGGGAAACTATGTCTTTTGAAGATAAAACTGCGGAGATTAAGAAAAATTTGCAATGTGCTGGCTGTGGTGCGCCTTTGCATTACTTGCCAGGCACTTCATTTATGTTGTGTTCGTATTGTGGTGCTAAGAATGAGATCCCTCAAATGGATGTCACACAGCTTACGCTCAATTTGACACCAATTCCAATAGAAGACTATTCAGCTGCTTTAGCCAACAAAAAGGTTGATGTGCTGCATCAAGAAACAGAAATAGCAAGTTGTACGAATTGTGGTGCAAGTACGACTTTAGATTCTCACATTGTATCTACTAATTGTCCATTTTGTGCTTCGCCTTTGGTAATTGATCATCATACCGAGCGAGTTATTCGCCCTAACGCACTATTGCCTTTCGGAATAGATTATAAAATCGCTTTAGCCAATCTTAAAAAGTGGGGAAAGACACTTTGGTTTGCTCCAAATGATTTGAAATACGTGCTGGATGCGCATTCGGTCAATGGATTAAAAGGCTTATATATACCGTATTGGAGTTATAATGCTTTCGTAGAATCAGAATACGAAGGGGAAAGGGGGGATTATTATTATGAAAATCGAACAGTGCGCGATAATGATGGTAAAACCCGTACCATCCAAGAGCGAAGAACTAGATGGCGCCGTACCTCTGGTGTAGTTTCAGGTCAGTTAGAAGATATTTTGATTAGTGCGTCTACATCATTGTCTCAGTCTGATGCTAACAAAGTTAATTCTTGGAATTTAGAAAAATTAGTTCCTTTTGACGAGAAATATTTATCAGGTTTTCTGGCGCAAACTTTCCAAAAGAATCATCAGGATGGTTTTGAGCTGGCGAAAGAAGTGATTGATCAAGAAGTGCAATATTGGATTCGTCGGGATATTGGTGGGGATGAGCAACGAATACGAGATTATGATATGGAGCTCAGTGATGTCACCTTACGCTATATTTTATTGCCCTTATATATGTCTTCCTATCAATATAAAAATAAGACTTATAGTGTACTAATCAATGCGTTCTCTGGTAGAGTGTATGGTGCTCGACCATATAGTTTTTGGAAAATATTCTTCTTAGTTGTCACTATCTTAATTGTATTAGCTATATATTTTGCCACTACTGGATCTTAACTTTAGTCCTTTTGTCAGATATACCACTTTGGCGCGGTTATTGTTGTATATATAACAAATGATTAAAAGAAAGGTAAAATATGATCAAAAAACAAAAGGAAAAACAACACCTCGTGACAAGAAGCCCGTACATGTATTATGTAACTAACTGGGGATTCGTAGAACAACCAACCAAACCAGAACAAAAACAAAATCAGAAACGTTAACAACGGAGTTAACTTTCTGATGAAAGTTAAAAATGATGTGCTTTTCCATACGAAAGCATTTTTTTGTTTATAGACCTTCCTAATTCCCTTTTTTTCTTCTTAACAATTTTTAACTAAACCCAGATTAAACAATTTGATTGTTTTCGCATCTATTGTGATATAAAGTTTATAATTAAAAAAGAAGGGAGAACATTAAAATGAAAAAGTTTTTATCTATTGCAATACTATTATCAGGAATTACATTTGGTGCATTTGCTCAAGAGGGAGCTCGCAAACCTGTAGATAAAAAATCATATGTACGCAAGGAGTTTGTTCGCAAGGACATGGTAAAAATGACACCAGAACAAATTGCTAAAAAACGTACAGATCAGCTTGAAAAAGAATTGAAATTGACTTCAAAACAACGTAATGAAGTGTACAAATTACAATTGGATCAAGCTAAGAAATTTAAAAAACAACAAGACGCTCGTGTTAAAGATCGTGAGAAAGCACGTAAAGAGCATTTAGCACAACGTGAGAAATTTGAAAAAATTCTTACACAAGAGCAACGCTCAATATTAAAAAATAAAATGGCGAAACGTTCGGAGCATAACTTCAAAAGAGGGGATGAGCGCAAAAAAAACTTCGATCGTCGCGATGATTCAAAACGTAGAATAGAAGGTAAAAGAACAGACCGTGATCGTAGAGTAGGTTAGTTTAATATAGTTTATTAGTTGGTTAGTTAATGAAAAGCCTTAATCGAAAGATTAAGGCTTTTGTATGTTATTAAGATTTTTGTTCTTCTTTAAAGTAAGCTCGAATCTTGAGTTCGTCTTCTTTGATTTGATGTTGTAATGCTTCTAAACTATCAAAACGCTCATCTTCGCGAATAAATTTCTTGAATCGAATACGAACAGTTCTGCTGTAAAGATCTTCGTCAAAATCTAGTAGATTGACTTCAATCTTGCGGTTCATACCGTCAACAGTCGGTCTTGTTCCAATATAACACATACCTATCCCTCGTTTAAGGATTTCAGTTTCCTGAAAATCGCCAGAAACAACATGAGGTACATGGGGATAAATATCCACTTCCACAGCATAAATTCCATAAGCTGGAATCAATTTATGTGATTCATGAACATTTAGATTCGCTGTTGGGAAACCAATTTGGCGACCTATTTGGTCACCTTTTTCTACAGTTCCAGTCAATTCAAAAGGATAACCTAAATAGCGATTAGCAATATCAATATCCCCTTTAATTAATGCTTCACGAATACGCGTTGAAGATACAGCTACATCTTCTATATCTTGTTTAGCAATTTCTTGCACCTGAAAATCAAAAATATGCGAGAAGTGAACTAAATCTTTGATGGAACCTTTGCGATCTTTGCCAAAATGATGGTCATAACCGATGATTATCGTTTTTGTACCTAATTTTTCTATCAGTACATTGCGAATGTATTCTTCTGGGGACATATTAGAAAAATCGCGAGTAAAAGGTGTTATAATCAAATGATCTAATCCACACAAGGCTAATTGATGTGCTTTCTCCTCGATATCATTGATCAGACGAAGGCTGTCATCACTTGGATTGATAATCAAACGAGGGTGAGGAAAAAAAGTTAATAATACTGTTTCGCCACCTGTCTCTTTTGCACAATCTACCAATTGCTTTAGTATCTTTTGATGACCAATATGCACACCATCAAAAGTACCAATCGTTACAATGGCATTTTTTAGGGGCTCAAACTCTTCTAAGCTTCTATATATTTTCATCGGATATACTATACAGTTTGTGTTGTTTCAGCCTTTTGAGCTCGGATAGCGGCGATTAATTCTTCTAAATTCCATGCCTTATCCACATGAAAATCGCCACTCATCGTACGGCGCAAACTCGATAAATGAGAACCATTATTTAAAGCTTTTCCAAAATCGTGTGCTATCGAGCGGATATATGTTCCTTTAGAACATTTGATTTTGAAATATACTAAAGGTAATTCTATCTTTTCTATTTCAAATTTTTGAATAGTAACTTGTCTTATTTTTAAAGCTACTTCTTCGCCACGTCTCGCTTTCTCGTACGCACGTTCACCATCAATCTGAACAGCAGAATGTGCTGGAGGATATTGTTCAATATCACCTTCAAAAGATTTTGCCGCAGCGTAGATTTGTTCTTTGGTGATACCCGAAATATCGAAAGTTTGATCAATTTCAGTTTCTAGGTCGTAAGATGGAGTAGTGGCACCCAATGTAATAGTTCCTGTATATTCTTTATCTTCCGCCTGGAATGAATCGATTTGTTTTGTTAATTTACCTGTACAGACAATCAACAAACCTGACGCTAAGGGATCTAAAGTTCCGGCATGGCCTACTTTCAATTTTAGTGGTTTCATCGTATTACGAAGTTTGCCCACTACATCAAAACTTGTCCACGTTATTGGTTTGTCGACCAATAAAACTTCTCCTTCAGCGAAAGCGAATACTTTGTCTGTTTTTTGAATTTCTTCCATTAAATAATCTGTAAGCTATGACCACTTAAAAGCATAGCTATAATCACTAACCCAACCACAATTCTATACCAACCAAACATTTTGAATCCATATTTGGTCAATAAATCTATAAATGTCTTGATGGCAATAATGGCAACCACAAAGCCAACAAGGTTTCCTACAATAAGTAAGTTAATTTCTTCTCCAGTGAACGTATGTCCTTCCTTGAAGAATTTGTACAATTTAACGACAGAAGCCCCCAACATCATGGGAATAGCCAAAAAGAATGAAAATTCTGCAGCTGCTTTGCGTGTTAATTTTTGTGTCATACCACCCACAATCGTACTCGCCGAACGAGATGTGCCTGGTATTAAGGCCAAACATTGATAGCATCCGATAATAAAAGCTTGTTTGAAAGAAATATCATCCGACGATTCTGTAGTAGGTTTATTAAACCATTTGTCTACGAATAATAAGATCACACCACCAATAACTAGCATAACACCAACCATCAATGGGCTTTCTAATAAAGAATCAATAAAATCATTAAATACTAAACCTAAAATGGAAGCTGGAATAGCTGCCACAACAAGTTTGTAATAGAAATCCATTGATTTGAAAAATCTTTTCCAGTATAATACTAAAACGGAAAGAATAGTACCTAATTGTATAACGATAGTAAATAACTTGACAAATGCTGATGGTTCTAATCCCATCAACGCAGTGCCAATAATCATATGTCCAGTGGAAGAAACAGGTAAAAATTCGGTAAGGCCTTCTATTATTGCTAATATAATAGCTTCAAAATAACTCATTAGGTAAAAAAGAAAATTTATTTTTTGGGTTTATACAATATTGCTACGAATCCGATGGCAAATCCTAAAACGACAACTAGTGGTGCTAAAGTGATTTTAGTAAAACTATAAATGTCTTTAGTACCCATCATTAGTAAGAAACCAATTGCCACGACGATAATGCTAGCAATAAAGATGAGATAATTTACTTTTTGGAATACAAAAACCGAAGTCTTTTTATCCGAATTTGAAATTGTTTTATTTTCTGCCATAATTTTAAATCACAAAGGATTAATTTTTGATTTGATATTAACGATAAAGGCTATGCGATTTAGCTTTTAAATATTTCGTTACCGCAAAGTAAGTACTCAATGCTGAGATTAAAATACCTAATCCCACTACGACAATAAAGATAGCCACAAATTGTCCCCAGTTTTGTAAGAAAATTAATTCTGGAACTTGTTTTTGCGCAAACTGTAATGTGAAAATCAATAGTAAAATAGCAATTAATGCACCAATTAAGCCATGAATAATACCATAAATGATGTAGGGCTTGCGGATGAAACCTTTAGTTGCCCCAATTAATTGCATACTTTTAATCAAGAAACGTTGCGAATAAATCGCTAAACGAATGGTATTATTAATCAATGCTATTGCAATAACCAATAAAATAACCGTGAAAGCTAATACCACGATGGAGATAATGCGAATGTTTTTGTTCACCATATCAATCAAAGATTCCTGATAAACAATCTCTTTTACGCGACTATTTTTAGCAACTTTATCAATAAAAGGCTGAATACTGTCTGCATTTGCATATTGCTCTTTCAAGTAAATATCGATAGATGGTAATAGGGGATTTGTGCCCAAATATTCGACGAAATCTTCACCCAAATCTTCTTTTAGGTTTTTCGCAGCCAACTCTTTGGATACATATTCCGTACGCAAGACGTATTCTTCTTTTTCCAAATCTTTCTGTAAGGATAGTACATCGCCCTCATTGACATTATCATTTACGATTACATTCAATACGATGTTTTCTTTTACATACTTCGAAAGATTCTTTGCATGCACTAAGATTAACCCTAAAAGTCCTGTCATTAGCAATACCAATGCAATACTAATTACAGTTGAAATGTATACTGATTTTGTTTTTTTTCTTGGAGAGCCTTGTTCTATTACTGACATAAAGCTTGTGTTTTTAATTAGTGCGAAAGTAACGATTTCTGATGATTTTCGGGGAATAAATGTCAACTAATATGCGACGTTATGTTATAATTTAACATTTATTTACTTTTTATGGATGCGGGGAGTGACTCCATATCTCAAAATAATCCGTTTGTCGAAAAGTAATATTCAAAATTTGCCTTAAAATCGCTATTTTCGCAATTCTTTTATAAGGTACTAGAAATGGATTATTCGCATAAATCAATTGAGCAAAAGTGGCAAAAATTCTGGGCTGAAAACGGTACATTCAAAACCGCGGAGTCTACAGAAAAGCCTAAATATTATGTTTTGGATATGTTCCCTTATCCATCTGGAGCAGGGTTGCACGTAGGGCACCCACTGGGTTACATCGCTTCAGATATTTTTTCACGTTACAAAAGATTAAAAGGTTTCAACGTATTGCACCCAATGGGCTATGACTCATTCGGACTTCCAGCTGAACAATACGCTATCCAAACTGGACAGCACCCAGCGATCACGACGGAAACAAACATTAATCGTTATCGTGAGCAATTAGATAATATTGGTTTTTCGTACGATTGGTCTCGTGAAGTGCGTACTTCAGATCCTTCTTACTACAAGTGGACGCAATGGATTTTTATGCAATTGTTCAATGCTTGGTACAACAAAGAAACGGATAAAGCAGAGTCAATTGAAACTTTAATTGCGAAGTTTGAAACTGCTGGTTCACAAAATATTAATGCGGAATCAGATGAAGATGTGTTGACTTTCACAGCTGAGGAGTGGAAAGCATTTTCGGAAGAAGAACAACAAAGAGAATTATTAAAATATAGATTAGCTTATCTACGCGAATCTACTGTAAACTGGTGCGCTGCATTGGGTACAGTATTGGCAAATGATGAGGTCATCAATGGGGTATCTGAGCGTGGTGGTTATCCAGTAGAGCAAAAGAAAATGATGCAATGGTCTATGCGAATCACCGCATATGCTGACCGTTTGTTGCGTGGTTTGGATACTATCGATTGGCCCGAGCCTTTGATTGAGATGCAACGCAACTGGATTGGTAAATCTGTAGGTGCATCTGTTAAGTTTTCAGTTCCTCAATTGGATACGAATATTGAAGTTTTCACGACTCGTGTTGATACTATTTTTGGTGTTTCATTTATTGTATTAGCGCCCGAACATGAGTTAGTTTCTGCTTTAACTACTGATGCTCAAAAAGCTGAAATAGAGTTTTATATCGATAAAACTTCGAAGAAATCGGAATTGGATCGTATGGCTGATACGAAGACAGTTTCAGGTGCTTTCACAGGCTCTTATGCGAAACATCCAATCACAGGTGAAGACGTACAAATCTGGATTGCGGATTATGTATTAGCTGGATACGGAACAGGTGCTGTTATGGCGGTTCCTTCAGGTGACCAACGTGATTATGTATTCGCAAAACATTTCAATTTGCCTATTATTCCGATTTCGGATTCTCAAAATATTGAAGATGAAGCTGATCCAAATAAGGGTGGAAAATACATCAATTCGGGATTTATCAATGGCATGACTTACCAAGAAGCTGTTCCTGCTTTGATTGCGAAGTTGGAGGAGTTGAAATTGGGTAAAGCAAAAATCAACTTCCGTATGCGTGATGCGATCTTTGGTCGTCAACGCTATTGGGGAGAGCCAGTTCCGGTTTATTTCAAAAATGGTTTGCCTTATTTGATTAAAGAAGAGGAATTGCCTTTATTGCTTCCTGAAGTGGATAAATATTTGCCAACTGAAACAGGTGAGCCACCTCTAGGTCGTGCCGAAAACTGGAAATACCAAGATCAGTATGAGTATGAATTGAGTACGATGCCAGGATGGGCAGGTTCGTCATGGTATTGGTTCCGCTATATGGATCCTAAAAATGCGGAGAGCTTTGCTTCTAAAGAGGCTACTAATTATTGGAAAGCTGTGGATTTATACATTGGTGGTTCTGAGCACGCTACAGGTCACTTGTTGTACTCGCGCTTCTGGAACAAATTCTTGAAAGATTTAGGTTTCCACAATGAAGAAGAGCCTTTCAAAAAATTAATCAACCAAGGTATGATTCAAGGTCGTTCGAACTTTGTGTACCGTGTGTTGGACGAAGAAGGAAGAGGAACGAATAAGTTTGTGTCTTTAGGTTTAAGAGATCAATACAACACAATTCCATTGCATGTGGACGTAAATATCGTGAGCAACGATATTTTGGATACGGAGAAATTCAAGTCTTTCCGTCCTGATTTTGCGGATGCAGAATTTGTGTTAGAAGATGGTAAATACATCTGTGGTACAGAGGTGGAGAAGATGTCAAAATCAAAATTCAACGTTGTAAATCCGGATGATATTATCGCGAATTTCGGTGCGGATACATTACGTTTATACGAAATGTTCTTAGGTCCTTTGGAACAGTCAAAACCTTGGAACACAAATGGAATAGAGGGTGTATATAAATTCTTACGTAAGGTGTGGCGCTTGTTCCATGATGCGGAAGGAAACTTCAATGTATCGGACGAAGAACCTACGAAAGCGGAATACAAAGCCTTACACAAAATCATCAAAAAAGTAGAAGATGATATCGAACGTTTCTCGTTCAATACTTCGGTTTCTGCCTTTATGATTTGTGTGAATGAATTAACGGATTTAAAATGTAATAAACGTAAAATCCTTCAGGATTTAATCGTTGTGTTAGAACCTTATGCTCCGCATATCACAGAAGAGCTTTGGGAATTATTGGGTAATGAGGCAGGAACTATTTCTTACGCAGTATATCCTAAGTTCAATCCTGAATATTTGGTAGAATCAGAATTTGCGTATCCAGTATCTGTGAATGGTAAGATGAAAATGAATCTTCCGTTGGCATTACATTTAGATGCGAAAGCGGTAGAAGAAATTGTCTTAGCGAATCTAGATGTACAACGTTATTTAGATGGAAAAGCTGTGAAGAAGCTCATCTTTGTAAAAGGTAAGATTATAAATATCGTAGTTTAAGTAAACTTACAGCCATAAAAGAAAGCCTCGAAATTTTTATTTCAAGGCTTTTTTTCTATTTATCATCTTTTACGGAGAAGATATTAAGGAGTTTTTTGAGTCTATTTTTGAGTGAAATTTTAACTCTAATTTCACCTATCCATGTTTCTTCTAGTACTATAATTGGATTTTTGTTGTTTTTAATTTCTACACTTTTTGTATCAAAACCAAGGGATGCCACATTTATTATTAATGGATTGTTCTTTTTTAGTTCTGGAAATTTTAATTTAAAATATCCATTTAAATCAATTAGTGCAGTGTCAGCATTATAATTGTTAGTTACATACCCGTAATTAATTACTTCCCCTCTATTTGATTTGACTTGACCTGTAATGATAACTTCAGTTAACTTATTTGGTTGTGAAAAAACAGGTTTGCTTAAACTCAATAATGAAATAATTCCTGCTGCTTTAAGCCAAATGCTAAAGTTAGATTTTCTTTTTTTAGCTATTTGAGTATAGCTAACCTTACCACAAACTTTCTGATTGGACTTTTGGATATAGACCACAATATCTTTTGTTTCCCAATTGGTGAAATCTACCACTTCCGTATTGCAGACTTTGCACATTCTTCCAAGTTCGGAAGGAGACATGTCATTGTATTTTTCTGTGCAGGGATTGGGGATGTTTACTTTCATGTAGTAGGCTTATATTTTAGCTAAATATACTCGAAATTTAGCTTTTTTTTGAATAATCAACCCAACATGAGTATCTTGATGGTTTAATTGATTCGAAAGAATAAGTCCGAATCAATTTTTTACTAGTCATTATATATCAAGCAAAACCTATGAAATCTAAGCTGAAGCTTTTTTTATTGTTATTATTTTTACCGAGCTTTCTTCTAGCTCAAAAACTTCCGAAGAAAAAAGAAGTCCTTCGTGTTCTCAATCTGTCCAATACCTATTGGCAGGAAAAAAATCCTGCTGAAAAGTGGGCGTTCTGGGATATTGCGGCTTACCATACTGGAAATATAGAAGCTTATAAAATTACCAAGAATAAGAACTTTTTGGATTATTCAATTCGTTGGGCTGAACACAATGAATGGAAAGGTGCAAAATCGAATAATAAATCTGAATGGAAATATAGTTATGGAGAAAAAGACGATTATGTGTTGTTTGGTGATTGGCAGATTTGTTTTCAAACCTATATAGATTTATACCATTTAGCACCTGCGGATCACAAAATAGCTCGCACTAAAGAAGTCATGTCTTATCAGGTTAGTACAGCACAAAATGATTATTGGTGGTGGGCAGATGGTCTATATATGGTGATGCCCGTAATGACCAAATTGTATAAGTTGACAGGTGAAGAAATCTATTTGGATAAGTTGAATACATACTTTGAATATGCGAATAGCATCATGTTTGATGCTGAAGAAAATCTTTACTACCGAGATGCTAAGTACGTGTTTCCTAAACATAAATCAGCAAATGGTATGAAGGACTTTTGGGCTAGAGGTGACGGTTGGGTGCTTGCTGGATTAGCGAAAGTTTTACAGGATTTACCTAAAGATTCTAAATATAGAGCGTCGTTCGAAGAAAAATATGTTAAGATGGCTAAAGCAGTGAAAAATGCGCAACAGCCTGAAGGTTATTGGACGCGTAGTATGTTGGATAAAGATCATGCTCCAGGTCCAGAAACTAGTGGTACGGCTTTTTTTACTTATGGGATTTTGTGGGGTATTAACAATGGTTATTTGAGCAAAAAAGAATATTTACCTGCTGTTCAAAAATCTTGGAATTACTTAACGAAAGTAGCTCTACAACAAAATGGACATTTGGGGTATGTGCAACCCATTGGCGAACGTGCTATTCCAGGTCAAATTGTAGATCAGAATTCTACAGCACCTTTTGGGGTAGGAGCATTCTTATTAGCTGCTTCTGAAATGTATCGTTTAGTCAAATAATTGAAAATCATGTATACTAAGAACTTTAAATATATATTCTCATTTTTATTCTGTGTCATTCTATTGCATGTAGAAGCGCAAACTGTCTTCGAAGTTAAGAATCCAGATAAACAACTAAGTCCATTGACAGGGATGAATAGAGAGCATTGGAAAGATGCAGCAAAATATTTGTTGAATGGCGCTTTTTCGTATGTCAATACAATTGATGATCCATTTATTTTTCCGAAACAACCAGGACGTAGCTATCCCCGTGATGGAAAACATAATGCTACGGAATTGCTAGAAGGTTTATGTAGAACTTTATTTCTAGCTTCTCCTTTGTTAAAGGAGGAACCGAATTTGAAATTAAATAATATTGCTTTAGCAGAATATTATAGAAACCAAATTGTAAAGCTTTCAGATCCAAAAAGTCAGACTTATATTGCACATCGCGCAAAAAATGGAGGTCCTAGTCAGATTTTGGTTGAATTTGGTGCATTGTCTATTTCGTTGAAAGCTGCGCAAGAAGTATTATGGGATCCATTGTCAAAAGAACAGAAAGATCAATTGGCAGCTCTGATGTTAAGTTATGGCGATGGACCGACTATTGATATGAATTGGCGGTTCTTTAATATTTTTATCCTGAGTTTTTTCAAGGATCAGGGGTATAAGGTTAATGAAGCTAAACTTGAAGAGCTTTTGCAAAAGGTACTTAAAGATTATAAAGGTCAAGGTTGGTACACGGATAGTCCTTTCTATGATTACTACAGTATGTGGGCTTTTCAGATGTTTGGAGGTCTTTGGTCAGATATGTTTGGTCAGAAATACTATCCACAATATGCGAGTCAATTTATGAACAATTTGCGTGATTTAGCAGATACTTATCCATATATGTTTGATCAGAAGGGACACATGATTATGTTTGGTCGTAGTATCGCTTACCGAATGGGCGCGACAAGTCCTTTACCATTGTTGGCTCATTTGAAAAATAAGGAAGGGATTAACTTTGGATGGATGAGACGAATTGCTTCGGGCACAGTTTTGCAATTTCTTGAGCATCCAGAATTTTTAAAGGATGGACTTCCAACATTAGGATTCTATGGGCCTTTTGAACCTGCTGTACAAGAATATAGCTGTAGAGCAAGTGTATTTTGGTTAGGTAAGGTGTTTATTACTTCTTTATTATTGCCAAAGGATAACATTTTCTGGACCGCGAAAGAAAATAATGGCGCCTGGGAAAAGGAAATTCCAAAGGCAAAACTAGTTCAAAAATATTCCGAAGGATCTAATGTGTTAATTACAGATTATGGTAATATTGGTGCTTCTGAAATACGTGCTTGGGCAGGAACTTGGAAGATGGGTTATTATGAAGGAACAGAAAATTATACCAAACTTTCTTATAGCAGTATATTCCCTTGGCAAGCTGATTCCAAGGATGGTACTGTCTCGATGAATTATGCAATTTCAAAAGCAGATAATACGTATGAGACCTTCCGTTATTATGTGTTTCAGAATTATGCGGATAACGTATATAAAAGAAGGGCAATCTGGGCTGCAGATACTACAGTACAAATAAAATTGGCAGACGTAATGCAATCAAATGGTATTGTGCGAAGAGATACCTTATTAAATGCTAAAGGTAAGAAAGTGAATTTTGGACATTATGCTTTACCTGAATTCGCAGGGAAGACAGTAATACAAAAAGAACAAAAAATTGGTGGACTTCAGGCAACAATTATTGACAATGGAAAATATCAATTGGCTTTAATTCCCAAAAAAGGCTGGGATAGCGTAAATGTTGTGAAATCTACAGGTTTGCATCCAGAATCGAATGTAAGTTATGTGATTCAAGCTTCAGCGGATATTAAAGAAGATAAACATGTCTTCGAAACGATTTTACTCTTCAAAAATTCTGGGGAGAAATGGTCTAAAGCAGATTTGCAAAAATAACTAAAATGCCTTCAATAATATGAAGGCATTTTTATTTGGAAGTTATTAATCAATCAATAATTTTAATAAATCGTATTGCGCCTGCCAAACATCTTGTTTGGCTTTTTTGTAGCTCATCAGCACTTGGCTGTAATCTGTTAAAAGAATTCTTCCAGCTTTATAAGCTTCTTGTTGCTCTTGTTTATTCTGCAAAGCTAAAGTTTCTATTTTTTTATACGCTTCCAGTTTCTTCTCCGCAGCGGAGATTTTAAGTTTATTTTGCGTATTGTCAATTTCTTCATTGCGCGTAATTTCCTGGATTTGTTTGTCGATTAATTCGGCATTCAAAGAAATTTTGCGAATCGTTGGCTGTGAGGTGAAATATCCTGAAAGGGGAATGCGTAATGCCAGATTGACAAAGCTATTTCCAAACCATTCTTCTTTTCGTGCAAGTTTAAGTTCGTTGCTGAAATATTGTTCTCCTAAATAACCATTGAATGTTAAAGTAGGGAGCAATTGTTTCCTAACAGAAGCTAATTGCAGTTCCGAAATGCTTTTATCCACCTCAAGGGATTTGATGTCGTAATTTGTATTATCAAAACCTTGAATATTCCTTAGAATTTCCTCAAAATTAGAAGACAATTGCTGTATCGAATCTAGATTAGTGTATTTTCTTAATTCTTGGTCAGCTTCTTTCAACACAGACCAAGCTTCATAAACCTGAATATTATGTCTTTCTAATTCTTGTTGGGCTGCTATATAGCTCGATGAAAGTTCTCTACCTGCCTCGTATCTGGCTTTGCTGATTGACACAAGTTCTTCGTAAAATTGGGTGTCTTCTTGCGTAGAATTGTACTGTTCTGTAGCAAAAACAATAGAGGCGTAAGCTAGCGTAGCGTCTTTTTTCCAGTTTTGTAAAGTAAGTTGTTGATCGAGTTCTGATTTCTGAATTTCTAATTCTTTCTGACGCTCTTCAACTTTTCTGGTTGGATTAAAAATATTCCATTCGACTTGCACGCCTGCTTTTGATGACCATTTGGTTGCAAATTTTAAAGGAATAATTGCGCCTTCCTGCGCATTTGGATCAAACGCAATAGCCGGAACTGGGGTTGTCGGAATTATTAAATTTCGTTGTAGGTTTGCATCTATATAAAAAACTGGGATACGATTGGTTTTTATTTCCAAAAGTTCTTGTTGCGCTATTCTAGATTGCAGTTGATTTTGTTGGTATTTAAGGTTTTGATTCGCATTTTGCCATAGTTGTTCAATACTCAAAGTTTGACCTTGAACAGAGAAAGGAAATGCAAGTAATATATATGGAATTATTTTTTTCATAGTTTAAAAAACTGATGCTGGTTCAAGTTTAGCTATTTTACGAACGGCAAATAAGGATCCTCCGACAGATATAAGAAGTGTAATAAATAGCAGAAACAATGAAAATCCTAAAGTAATATCTATTGCTAATCCAGAATTAGCCACACCAAATTTGAATCCGTATAATAATAACATTGCTATAGCATAGCCTATAATGGCATATAAAAAGGCTTGTGCAATGATTAGTTTGTTGACATAGCCTTTGGTAGCGCCAATAGCTTTTAAGGTGCCATAATCTTTAATTCTGTCCAATGCAGAAGAATAAAGTGTTAATCCTATAATAAAGAAACCACTTATCATCGCAAATACCACCAAAGTACCAAAGCTCATACCCATATTGGAACTTATCAAAATCTCTTTAACAGTTGAATTTTTTAGTTTCTGCGCATCCCAAGCACGCAATTGCGGGAACAGTTGTTGTATATCTTGCTGAACCTGAGCTTTTGAAACCGTATCATTTAAATTAGCTATGATAATACTTACTTTAGAAGGAGAGGCATTCCCCAAAACATAGGCATCTTCCATTGAAGTATACATCAAACTAGCCCCGAACGCCTGCGCATTTTTAGTAATTACGGCTATTTTGGCACTTTTTCCATTGATTTCAATAGGTTTGTTTAAGAAAATGTCTGTTTTCCATGTTTTGGCATTGTACATTTCTGCTGATACCGAAAAAGGTTGTACTAAATCCGAAATATGACCTTCTTCGATCTTTTCCTGAACTGGTCCCATTATAAATTGAGGTGAATTCGTGCCCACTAAAGTAACACCTGCCGTTTTACCATCTAAGAACGAAGCCTGGCCTGCAGTAAGTACCACAGGATGTGTAGATTCTATACCCGGAAGACTCCCAATTTGCTGTACCAAACGCTGATCAATAGCGTTGACAGCATTGATATTTGTACTTTGCGCTTCGATGATCCAAAGTTGATTATCTGTAACTGGGGCATTGCCCACAAGATTTCCCATTAAACCCATCAAAAAGAAAAGTAAGCTTAGTTGCTGACCAATCAAAAAGATACTGATTACAATAGCAGTGACAATACCAATACTTTTGGCGCGATCGTATTTGATAAATTTAAAAGCTAACCCAAGCATATTATCTTATTCTAATACTGCAATCTACTTTTGCATTGATGGTTAAATTCTTACCTTGGTCAAGACGGATCTTTATTTTTCGAACCCTTCTATCTTCGCCTTCGTTTGCACTTTCGTACAAAATGGATTTATTCGATAGAATCGGATTTGCATAGAATATCGTTCCTTGACCTAACGTATCTTTTCTACCCACAGGAGATATAATTACTTTCTGTCCGAACTGAATGTCATTTGCAAAAAGTTCATCCACTTCAGCTTCAATAATGGGATTTTCGATATTGATAATTTTTCCCAATTCCTGCGAAGAACCTATACTTTGACCTAATTTAGCCGTAAGATCAGTTATAATTCCTGTACTTGCCGCTTTGACTGTGAAGTCTGAAATTATATTTTGTGCTTTATTGATTTGAATTTGTTGTTCTGATTCAGTCAATTTCTGTGCACTAAGTTGCTTGCGTAAACCACGTAAGTTTGCTTCTTGCTGTTGCCAATTGGAGTAATCGGTTTCTAATTTTTCTTTAGTTTCGGCATTTTTGGCAACCAAGAGTTTTGAAGTTTCGTATTTTTCTTTTAGCTCTCGGGCATAAATTTCTGCTTTGGCAATATCCTCCGCTATGGTTTTGTTTTGTGCTCGAAGACTATTCAGTTGTGCTGTTGCTTGTTTTACATCCAATGAAGAATTCCCATATTCCAATTCGAATAGTATTTGATCTTTTTGAACAGAATCTCCTTCTTGTACAAATAGTTTAGCTATTCTACCTGCTGTAGCACTAGAGATAATAGCATAATCTTCCGCCGGCACTACTTTACCAATCGCTTTGACTTCATTGACCTCTTGCAGTATCTGTTCATTTGTTTTGCTATTTTCATTTTCCTTTTTGTCGGACGAACAAGCATACGCCAATGAACCCAGTATTAAAATTAAACACAGGTTATTTATAATCTTCTTCATTTTTGATGGTATTGGAAACTTGACCTTCTTCCACATATATAACTTTGTCTGCAAACTTCCGTAAGCGCAGATCGTGGGTAACAATAATAATAGCTTTGCCGCTGGTCGCTAAAGATTTTAATTCGTTCATAATTACTTCAGCACTTTTAGAATCTAAAGACGCGGTAGGCTCATCGCAAAGTATCATAGATGGATTTGTCACTAATGCACGAGCAATTGCCACTCGCTGCTTTTGTCCTCCGCTTAATTTTTTTGGAAGGTTGTACATCCTTTCTCCTAAGCCAACTTCATGCAATGCTTTTTTTGCTTTTTCTGTGGCTTCAGCTTTTGGAATACCTTGTAAAATCATGGGTTGCTTGACATTTTCAAGTGCATTAAGAGGTTCGATGAGGTTGAATTGTTGAAATACAAAGCCAATTTCGCGAAGACGAAGATGTGCTAAATCTGATTCTTTCAGTTTAGTTACTTCTTTTTCTTTGTAAAAGACTTGGCCCGAAGTAGGGTAGATGACGCAACCCAGAATGGAAAGTAAAGTAGTCTTTCCACTTCCGGATGGCCCCATAATTAGTGTCAATTTGTTTGTCTCAAAACTAATAGTAGTTTTATCTAAAGCTGTGATGGTCGTATCGCCAGTTTGGTAAATTTTGTTTACATCTATAAGTTTTACGATTTCTTTTTCCATCAGTAGAACTCGACTAAGTGTGAAAGTTTTTGAGACACAATAAATATACTAAATATTTAATTCTCCTTCACGTCCAACATCTACTTTTTGACCTGTTACAGCTGCTGAAGCCACTTTTACTAGCGTCATAAATTTGTTGGTCTTGGTATCCCAATAGTGTGCATCCAAAGGTGTTACTTTTAATACACGAATAGTTGGATCTTCTTTTCCTCTTTCAAAGTAGACTTCCACAAATTTGCTCCAATACTTTTCAATGCGTTCTTGATCTCTGCTTGCTTCGGCAATACCATCAATGCTTACAAATGTGTATGATCCGGGATCTCCAAAAGCTAAAGAAATCTTAGGATCCACCTCAAGATTCTTATATGTTTCACTGTCAGATGATATCAAATACCAGATATTACCTTCTTCATCCACCTCTTGACGACTCATAGGAGTCTTATAAGGGTATTGTGCTCCTTTCGGGTAGGTGATCATCATCGCTACGTCAATACTATCAATCAATTCTCTTAATTTTTCGATAGCTTCTTGATTACTTAAATTTTCTGTACTCATATCTATATGTTTTGATATAAAACAATTTTAACCCCCAATATGTTCTATAGGTGGAGGTCAATATTTATGATTTTACAATTAAATCCCACTATCTATGTCGATACACCACTGGGAAAAGGGCACGCTTTATTTATAATTGATTATGGAATGCATCAAAACTCATGCTGGGTAGTTACCTTGGAGAGCAATGGAATTGTCAAGCATTTTGATGCAAACGATGTTATTATTTGTACAAACTTCACTTATCATATCAACAACGAAAGAAATGGTTTCGAAGTGGAACATGCGTCGTGATTGTTATGCAATGGGTGAAAAAACAAAAGGTTGGAAATGTATTCCAACCTTTTGTTTTTTTATGAAAGGAAGATTATAATCCTTTTGCTTTTGCTTCATTCCAGAATACATCCATTTCTTCCAAAGACATATCCTGCAATTTCAATTCTCTTGTAGCAGCTTGTTCTTCTAAATAAGTAAATCGGCGAATGAATTTCTTATTAGTACGTTCTAAAGCATTTTCGGGATTGATTCCAATATGTCTGGCGTAATTCGTCAATGCAAAAAGTAGGTCCCCAAATTCCTGTTCTGCTTTTTCAATATCAATATTCGTGTTTTCGACGATGTTGTATTCCGTTTTGAACTCTTGCAATTCTTCTTCAACCTTTTTCCAAACTTCCCTTTTATCATCCCAATCAAAACCAACACCACGCACTTTATCTTGGATACGGTAAGCTTTTACTAGCGCAGGAAGACTTTTGGGTACTCCCGAAAGAACTGATTTATTGCCTTCTTTCAATTTGATTTGTTCCCAATTGGCTTTGACATCTTCGTCATCATTAACTTGAATGTCTCCATAAATATGGGGATGTCGAGTGATTAATTTATCACAAACTGAATTTAAGGCATCGGTGATGTCAAATGCATTTTGTTCTTCGGCAATTTTAGCATAGAAGACCATGTGCATGAGCAGGTCGCCTAATTCCTTTTTGACTTCGTCAAGATCATTTTCCAATATAGCATCCGCTAATTCATACATCTCTTCGATAGTGAGATGGCGAAGACTTTCCATCGTTTGTTTTTTGTCCCAAGGACATTCGATGCGTAAGGTATTCATTACATCTACTAATCGTTGAAAAGCGGAGGATGGAGTGTACTGAGTTTCGGGAGCTTGATGTGCCATAGTAATTTGATTGTGTACAAATTTACGATAAATGAAGTTAATCTAAACACTATGCTATACTTATCTGTTATACTGCTATAATAATACGAGAACTATGGAAACTAAATATGATTATCTCACTACAGCTGCGGCTTTAGAAGAATTAAAAGAATTAGGCTACGATAAAGATTTTAATATCGATTTTGATGAATTGCTTTTCTATGCAGAAGATTATGTGATAGACTATTTGTATAGATACGAAGGTATTACAGACCCAAGTGACGAATCAACAGTTTATGGACTACGTAATGTCAAGTCAGGAACAAAAGGCGTATTTGTGGTTGGAGATTTATCTTTGGTAGAAGGAAAAAAACGAGATATCATTATTAACTTAGAGATTAAATCAAAATCTCAAGCTTAAATGATCGATTTATACATGATAATTTTGGGATGTAATCTTAAAAACCGTTTTACAGAACAACATGATGTGTTTTTTGATATAGCTCCTTCCATAAAAGAACTAAAACAAAATATGTATGATTTTTGGCCCGAAGCTGGAGAAAAATTACACATTGATTCGTACAGAACTGTTCGAAAAGTTGATCAATATAAAATTCAGATCGTTAATAAAGATGAAACCATTAAAGATAATGGTCTTCATCTTTATTTTTTGAATTTGGGTGGCTATAAGCCGCAGGATATGGAAGAATATCATTATAAGCAACTTGTCGTGGCTACTTCAATGGCAGAAGCCATAGCTAAAGCGAAAAAAGATGTATTTTGGAGTCACCATAAGGAGCCACACGTGGACAATAAATATGGAATAGATGTAGATGATGCTTATTTAGTTGATGATATGTTAAGTCCAGATTTTAGGTTTAAATATAAAATCCATATTACCGCAAATGATGAAAATTTAGCTGAAGATGAATTGCATATAGGCTATTTAAAATTAAGCCGATTAAATTAGGAGAATTAAATTTGCCTATCTTTTGTCTAAATAATTCTGTTTCTTTGGATTATTAATCTATTATTTTGTTATGTTAGAATCTTTTCTTGAAAACGAACATTTTCATTCCATCTTAACTTCAATTGCTTGTGGTGCTATCGTAGGTTTAGAACGCGAATACAAAAATAAATCTGCAGGTTTTCGTACGGTTATATTAATATGTTTTGGGGCAACGATCTTTACATTGGCTTCTCGAATGGGAAATATGTCAGATGATCGAATTGCAGCGAATATTGTTACAGGAATAGGTTTCCTTGGTGCAGGTGTGATTTATCAGGGAAAGTTTTCAGTTCAAGGTTTAACTACTGCCGCTGTTATTTGGACGATGGCTGCTATTGGAATGGTTGTGGGATTTGGTAATCATTTGGCAGGAATTTGTTTAGCTATTGCTATGGTAGTTATTTTATCTTTATTTCAAAAAATTGAAACCTTACTGGCTTCTATTTTCTTGACAAGAACCATTCACATTACTTTCAAAGATAATTCTATCGAGCATCTACGCTCCTTAGAACAATTTTTGGAAACACACGAAGTCGAAGCGACAAGGAAAGGTATGGAAAAGGATGAAAATAGGTTAGAGGTAGTTTTTGAAGTTTCTGGAAAGCGTAAAAATGTGAGAAAACTAAATGAATCTATTATTCAGTTGGAATATGTCTATGCGTTTAGCAATATGTAAAAACTAAAAATGCGCTCCATATTGGGAGCGCATTTTTAATATAAGTTATTTTTATTCCTACCAGAAAGCAATATATAATGCCGCTGTAAGTCCAATTACGATCAAAGATAAAACCAGAAAAGTAGGGGACATTCGGAACATTTTTGTATCGATTTCCAGCCCATTAGGAACTACACCTTTTGCATTCTCATAAAGACTGATAATCACCATACCAATTACACAGAATAAGAATACAATAGTCATTCTATCCATAAATGGAATCTCATATACTCCATCCACAGGAATAGCAAAATTGATAACAGAAAGGAATTCTAAATCCATCAACTGACCAGAGAATTTCAATATTACAGAGAAAATGAAACCACCGATTGTTGCGAATAGTGCAGCGTTTGATGTTGTTTTCTTCCAGAAGAAACCTAAGATAAACATCGCGAAGATACCTGGAGAAACAAAACCTGTATATTCCTGGATGTATTGGAAACCTTGTTTTCCTTCACCCATTAAGGCGTTACCAACTACTAATGCAAGTAATGTTCCTAATAACATAGAAACGATAACAGAGATCTTTCCTACGTTCACCAATTTACTTTCACTCGCATCCTTGTTGATTGCTTTTTTGTAGATATCTAAAGTAAAGATAGTGGCAATACTGTTTGCTTTACCCGCTAATGAAGCTACGATAGCTGCTGTTAATGCTGCAAATGAAAGACCTTTTAATCCTGTAGGCAATAATGTTAATAGTGCTGAGTAAGCTTTGTTTGGATCTTGAGCACCGCTACTCGTTAACAATAAATCAGGGTTAATAGCGCTCATATCATTTTTAATGATGTAATATACCGCGATACCTGGAATTACAACGATTAGAGGCATTAACATTTTTAGGAATGCAGCAAATAAAAGACCATTACGTGCTGTAGGTAAAGAAGCACCTAAAGCGCGTTGTGTAATATACTGATTACATCCCCAGTAACTTAAATTCGCAATCCAAAGACCACCAATTAACACACTGATCCCTGGAAGATCCATATACCCGTGCTTGTCTGGTGTAAAAATCATATCGAAATGTTCTGAAGCTCCTGTTTGTAATTTAGAAAGACCAGAGAAAAATCCTTGACCTTCCGAAACAATATCTAAAGCAATATAAGTAGCTACAAAACCTCCAATTACTAACACTAATACCTGGATTACATCAGTGTAACCGATTACTTTCATACCACCTAATGTGATAATAACGGCAAATATGGAAAGTAAGATAATACATGTACTCACATCTATACCCGAGATACCTGCTATCGCTACAGCACCTAAAAATAGAATAGACATTAAATTTACCACGATGTACAACATCAACCAGAATACCGCCATAATCATGGCTACCGTGCTGTTGTAGCGCTGATGAAGGAATTGTGGCATCGTGAATATCTTATTTTTAAGATATACAGGCATGAAGAATATCGCCACCACAATCAGCGTAATAGCTGCCATCCACTCATAGGCTGCAATAGCAAGTCCTACGGTGTAGCCTGAGCCACTCATACCGATGAATTGTTCGGCTGAAATGTTGGAGGCAATTAAGGAAGCTCCAATAGCCCACCAAGTAAGGGAACCTTCAGCTAAGAAATAATCTTTTGAATCTTGAACTGCTGATTTCTTTTTATAGTAAATGTATAATCCGTAGCCCGCTACAATTACAAAATAGACTATAAATACAATGTAATCTTGAATTTGCATAATATTAAATTGGTTGTTAGTTTAGGGTGATTAAAGGATTTCATGTGTCCCGTTTGATATAGAAACCTTAATCGGGATTAAATTTAAATTAAATTTATTAAAATACAAATTACTTAATTTATCAATTACATTTTGTGATTTTCCTTTTTCAATAATATTGATCGTGCATCCACCAAATCCACCGCCCATCATACGTGCTCCCGCAACTTCAGGGTAAGTAGAAACAGTGGATACTAAAAAGTCTAATTCTTCACAGCTTACTTCATACTCTTTACTCAAGGCCCAATGCGCAGCGTATAAAAGCTGACCTAATGTTTTAATATCATTGGATTTTAAAGCTTCAGCAGCTTTCAATAGGCGTTCGTTTTCTTCTACTACGAATCTTGCTTTTTGATAATATTCTACTGAGACAGGTTTTACCAATTCGTCCAATTGTGCTAATGTCACATCGCGAAGAGATTCTACTTCGGCATATTTTTCTTTTACTAAAGCTACTGCTGATTCACAAGCCTCACGTCTTTTGTTATAAGCAGAAGATGCAAGAGAATGTTTTACATTCGTATTCAATAATAAAATTTCGTAGCCATCTAATTCAATAGGAATATATTCGTAATCCAAACTGCGACAATCCAATTTGATTAAGCTATTATCTTGTCCAAATACAGAAGCAAATTGGTCCATGATTCCGCAACGAACGCCTACAGCCTCATGCTCTGTTTGCTGTCCAACCTTTGCAATGTCTAATTTGCTAAGATTCAAGTCAAATAATTTACTCAAAGCAAAAGAAGTGGCGCAAGTTAACGCTGCTGATGAGGATAATCCTGATCCCAGGGGAACATTACCGACAACCACAAGATTATATCCAGAAATTTTATCAGACTTTTTGCTCAATATACGTGTAACGCCTAATATATAATTCGTCCAAAGTTCTGGGCCGAATGTAAGTGAAGTCGTATCTGTATCATATTTTTCATTGTAATCAATAGAAAATAACTCGATTTTGTCATCTTCTCTTGCTGAAATTCCAATGTACACACCTTTATCAATGGCGGCTGGCAATACAAATCCATTGTTATAATCTGTATGCTCACCAATCACATTAATTCTCCCTGGTGACTTTACAATAATTTGAGGTTCACTATTAAAAACACGTTGAAAGGTGTCTTTAATTTGGTTATCTAAACTCATATTTACGCTTTTTTATAATGTATAGTGCTTTGTTTTTTAATAATGTCAGCTGCGGTTTCAGGTGTGATATCACGTTGAGGACCGCCTAGCATTTCGTATCCAACCATAAATTTTTTTACGGATGCCGAACGAAGGAGAGGAGGATAGAAGTGCATATGCCAATGCCATTCTGGATGTTCTCCGTCATTTACTGGAGATTGATGCATACCTCCCGAATACGGAAATGATGTGCTAAATATATTGTCATAACGAATAGTCAATTCTTGTAATGTCTTAGCCAGATCTTCTTTTTCTTCAGCTGTGAATAGACTGATGTTTTGAATATGACGTTTGCTGATAATGATTGTTTCAAAAGGCCAAGTTGCCCAATAAGGAACTAATGCTACGAAATGGGTATTATCTATTATGATTCTTTCTTTAAGACAAAGTTCAAGATCTAGGTAGGCTTTAAGCAACGATACACCATTTTTCTCAAAATACTCTTTCTGTCTAGCTGTCTCGATCAAAATCTCATTTGGCAATGAACTCTGAGACCAAATCTGTCCATGGGGATGCGGATTGCTACATCCCATGATAGCACCTTTGTTTTCGAAAATTTGAATGTATTTGATCCAATCTTTTTGAGATAATTCCACGAATTCATTTTGCCAAAGATCCACTACTTTCAATATTGATGGAACATCCATCTCAGGTAATGTTAAATCGTGTCTCGGTGAGAATGTGATTACTTTACAAATTCCTCGCTCTGCTGTAGCTTGAAGTAGATCTGCGTTGTTATATGTCCCTTCGGATGTGTTTTCTAGAATAGCAGAAAAATCGTTTGTAAATACGTACGTGTCTTTATAATCTGGGTTTTCCGTACCGTCAGCTCTTTTGTTGGATGGGCATAAATAACACGTAGGATCGTATTGCGGTCGATCATCTGTCGCTACATCTTCAACTTTACCTTGCCAAGGTCTGTTGTTTCTGTGTGGCGAAACTAATACTTTTTCACCCGTCAATATATTTAGACGGTGGTGAGGTTGATTAAGGTCTAACATGTGAGTAAGTTTATTGGGGGAGCAATTTAGCAAAAAACTTGGTTTGTTTTAATACATAATTAATTTTTTTATGCTCATAAAGCAAAAGGGGCTTCAATATAATTGAAAGCCCCTTTTCGAGATAAATATCTAGTGTGTGATATTTCTTAGAATGTGAATTTCACTGAACCGCTCCAAGTACGTCCCCAACCTACTAATACGTAGTTTGAAGTATTAATACCTTTCCAGTACTCAGTAGTGGCTGTAGCATCCATATTTGAAGTAGCATCAGATAAATAGAATTTATCAAATAAGTTATTCACGTTTACACGGAAACTAATTGCGTTTTTATCGCTGATTTGTACTTTGTAAGATATACCAGCATCTACTAAATCGTAGTTTGGCAATTTCAAAGTAGCAGCGTTTGAAGGCAATGAACCGTATAATCTTTCGAATCTTCTGTAATCTCCGTCCACTGATAATCCGTTGGAGATGAAGAATTTTAGACCAGCACCATAAGATGTTTGAGCAGCATCACCTACTTTGATACCAGTAAGGTCTCTTTGTGTTTCTTCTAATACTTCACGGTCTTCATTACGTAAGATTGAGTTAGAGATACCTTCGTATTTCCAGTCACCTACTGATCCGAAACCTTTAACTTGTAAGAAAGAAAATGGTTTTGCAGCAACTTCTAATTCCAAACCTTTGTGGTCTTGTTTTACACCGTAGTTTGTAGTATAGATAATTTCACCTAATTGAAGGTTTTTACCCATTGCAGTGTATTTGTTTACAGCACTTTGGTTTGCAGTTTGTGAACTACCAGTTACACGGTTAGCCCAAGTAGTTTTGTAAGCATTTACAGCAACATCTACGTATCTAGAATTGTATTTATAACCTAGTTCTAAACCTAAGATTTCTTCGTTAATAGCGTAAGGATTTACAACATTTGTGTAATAAGCGAAGATGTTATTTTGGTATGGTTGACGTGAGTAGAAACCAGCGTTACCAAAAATTGTATGTCCACCTAAAGTATAGCTCAAACCACCTTTTACGTTGTAACCAAAGTTGTTAACGTCTTCAGAGTCTTGATTTCCTTCAGTATATTGGAATACGTCTTTACGGCTATTGTGTTGTTGTGATAATGAACCTTGGAAGAATGCAGTGAAACCGTTTTTAGCGTATTCGATTTGACCGAATAAACCAGCATAGCGGATGATTTGGTTGTAATCCCATGCTAATCTATCTTCGATAGAAGATGGTTTGTCAGTCCAAGTTTTCCAAGGATTCGTAGAGAATTCATTAGAAACATTAGTAAGACCTGGTAAAAATACATTACCTGTATGTGCAATGCTAGAAGCACCTAATAAGTCAGTTACTTGTCTGTAGTGTTCACCTTTGTAATCACGTAAATCGAAACCAACATTAAAGTTTAAGTTTTCGTTCAACTCACGGTTGTAATTTGAAACGATACCATACCATTGGTGGTTGTTTACGTCAGCTGCTAAATAAGGAACTTTTGCAGAAGTAGCATCCGTACGAGAAGATTGACCACCACCACGTGCCATTGAAGCATATACTACAGTTCCTAGAGTTGATTTATCTGAAATTTTCCAGTCCCAGTTTAAGTTAGCTACTGGTTTGTGGTAGTAGTTTTTACGGTAGTTAGTTTCTGTACCGTTTACAATTACCACATTGTCATTGTATTTTCTACCTTCAGATAAGAATTTTGATAATCTACCAGTGTAACCTTGATTGTGCCATTGTGGAGCACCAGTTACCATTAAGTTTAAGTTGTGGTTCTCGTTTACTTTGTATCCAACAGATAAGAAGTAGTTTTGACCAGCACCTTCTGTTTTGTTCATGTAACCATCACCTCTCCAGTCTGTGAACATTGCTGATACAGCGAAACCATTTTTCATCAAACCAGTGTTGTAAGCGATAGTTGATCTACGCAACATGTCATTACCTACAGTACGTTTTACAAAACCACCTTCTTTCATATCAGTAGATTTTGTAACAAAGTTAATTGTACCACCTACAGAGGAAATAGCTAATTTAGAAGAACCTAAACCACGTTGGATTTGTACCAATGAAGAAATGTCCGAAAGACCACTCCAGTTAGACCAGTACACACGACCGTTGTCCATACCATTGATAGGCTGACCATTCAATAAGAATGCAGTGTTTGATTGGTCGAAACCACGTGTAGTCATTGACGACTCACCAAAACCTTTAGCTTGACCACCTACATATACTGAAGGTGTATTAACTAAAGTAGCTGAGATATCTTGCCCACCTACTTTCTCTTCAATCTCTTGTTGTTTGATTGTAGATACAGCGATTGGAGTTTTACGACCTTCTGCAATATCAATCAAATTTCTACCTACAACAATAATTTCATCAAGTGATTGCTCAGATGTAGGTACTAAAATAATTGTACCGATAGGAGCTGTAGAAGAGAAATTAATTTGTTGAGTTTCGTGGCCGATGAATTTGATTTGAAGTTGGCCGTTGGATTGGTTTGTAGTCAGAGAGAAGTTGCCGTTAGCATCTGTTGAGGTGCCTTCTTTACTTCCAGCGACTAAAATTGTGGCACCAGCAACTGGCTGTTTGCCATCGGTTACTTTACCAGTGATTACCTGTTGGGCTAATGCAACATTACTGGTAAGCATGAATGCCACAGAGGCATACAAGAGGGTAGATTTTTTGTTCATCTTTTTGAGATAAATATTAAATTGGTTGCAAAGGTAACTTATTTTTTTTGAAGTGTAAAATAATGTTAAATCATAACTAAAAGCTATTTAAAAAGTTGTTTAAAAAAGTCAATAATTAATTTATAAATGCCATTAATTTCATTTGAAACTATATTAATATACACGGTAAGAATTTGATTCTTAATAAGAATGTTTGTTAAACAACAATGAAGATAGCCGATGATTATAAAAGTCATGTAAATGTAATTTTTTTACACAATGAGAACTTTTCTTAACTCTAATGTTGAAGAAAAAAAAATATTTATTTGAGAATATTTTAATTAAATAACCTTTGTTTTTTTGGATTAAGATAATATGCCATATTTTTTTATCTTTTCTTCAAAAGTCAGTAGATTATGAATATGTTAAGTTTTTGAGATGTGTTAAAATTTGTTAAAATAAATCCTAATTTTACACCATCATTAGCTAAACAAAACAAAACCGCATGAAAAAAAATCTACTTTTTTTTGCGCTGCTATTATCCAGCTATGGCATAGTAGAAGCACAAGTTACCACCAGTAGTCTTAATGGTGTAGTTACCCAAACCACAGGCCAATTTACTGCAGGCGCCACCATTAAAGCAACGCACTTACCCTCAGGAACAGTTTACTCAAGCTCAGCAAATGCGCAGGGACGTTTCAATGTTTCGAATATGCGTGTGGGTGGGCCTTACCGTATTGAGGTGAGTTATGTAGGGCAGGACAAATTAGTATACAATGATGTATACTTACAACTAGGTCAGCCTTTTATACTAAACCCTGTGTTTGGTGAGGCAGCTACAGCCTTGGACGAAGTAACTATTACAGGTAGTCGTCGTAAAAGTGACAAAAATGGTGCTTCCACAGTGGTAGGTCGTTCACAGATAGAAAACTTACCTTCTATTTCTCGTAGTGTTAACGACTTAACACGTTTAACTCCACAAGCAAATGGTACAGCCATTGGAGGTGGTAACTACCGTGCAAACAATTTTACGGTCGATGGGGCTAACTTTAATAATCAATTTGGTATAGGACAAAATGTTCCTGCAAATGGATCTCCTATATCTATTGATGCAATTGAACAGATTGTCGTTAATGTGACACCTTTTGATGTACGTCAATCGGGGTTTACAGGTGCGGCAGTGAATGCTGTTACTCGATCTGGACGTAATGATTTTTTTGGTTCCGCTTTTTATACAGGACGCTCAGACCACCAACAAGGTGTACGTGTTAAAGATCGTCAAGTGGCAATAAACGAAATGCAAGAAAAACAATATGGTTTTAGTTTAGGTGGCCCTATTATTAAGAACAAATTATTTTTCTTTGTAAACTTAGAGCAAAATAAAACTACAGAACCAGGCCCAACTAAAGTTGCAGATGATGCTAACAATATACAATTTGGGTCAGGTAATACATCTATAGCAAGACCTACATATCAATTTTTGGATGAAGTACGCAATTATTTAATTTCTAAATATGGTTATGATCCAGGTGTTTATCAAGGTTATTCAAATAAGAGTAATAATGATAAGGTATTTGCAAAAATCGACTGGAATATAGCAGATAATCATAAAGTAAATTTTAGGTATAATCAAGTTAAAGGTAAGTCTCCTTCACAAATTAGTAATTCATTTACAGGTTCGGGATTGTCTAATCTAAGTCGTACAGGTTCAAATGCATTACACTTCTCTAATTCAAACTATTTCCAAGAAACCAATTTGTATTCTGGAGTAGTGGAGTATACTGGTAAATGGGGGAATACAAATAATACATTGCGTGCAGCCTACGTACATCAAAACGAACCTCGTTCATCAGCGGGTGATGACTTTCCTTTAGTTGATATTAAAGATGGAAATAATATCATTACTACGTTTGGTTATGAGCCGTTTACATATGGAAATTTACGTGATGTGAAAACTTTGACATTATACTATGATGGAGTATGGTCCGTTGAAAATCATCAAATTACTTATGGCGCACAATATGAAGGGAGTACAACTAAAAATGGTTTCCAACGCTTTGGTGCAGGATACTATTTATATAATTCATGGAGTGACTTTGTAAATGGAAATAAAGCAGCGAATTATGTGTTGACTTTCCCACTAACAGAAGATGGCTCACAAGCTTTTCCTTCTTTTAAATTTGCTCAATATTCTGCTTTCATCCAAGATGAATATTCAGTTAACAGTAAATTGAAATTAACTGCAGGTTTACGAGTTGAAATGCCTACTTTCCCAAATATCTCTGCAATGAAGACTCATCCTTTAGTGGAGCAATTGACATTTGCTGACGGTATTAAATTGAATACAGGAGCGACTCCAAAATCAAGAATAATGGTTTCACCTCGTGTGGCATTTAATTATGATGCGTATGGGGATAGATCCTTAATTTTCCGTGGAGGTTCAGGTGTGTTTACAGGTCGTATTCCATTTGTATGGATAGTAGCACAATCGGGTGATGCGGGTATGTTGCAGTATACACAGATTTTTGCGAATAATGCTATTCCAGATTTTAATCCAAATATCAAAGCTAATTTCCCAAGTCCTCTTCCAGCTGCAGGTAGTTCGATTCCTAGCAGTGTTTCAGCAATGGATAGAAATTTGAAATTCCCTTCGACATGGAAGTCTTATTTGGCTGTTGATCATACTTTACCTGGTGGTATTATCGGGACAATAGAAGCTATCTACAACAAAGATATTAATGCGGTGGTAGCTAAAAATGTGAATTTAGTTGAACCTACTCAATTGGACATTGCAGGGTATGGTGATACTCGATTCATTTACCCTAATGCAACAGCAGATAAATATATTAATAAATTGAATTCTGCAGGTCAAGCTGTTGCAAATGGAACAAATCGTTTTGATCCTACATATATGACTAATGCAAAGGGGGGACATTATTATTCTGTCACAGCCCAATTGCAAAAAAATAACTGGAATGGACTTTCTGCTTCCTTATCTTATACTTATTCAGCGGCTAAAAACTTCGGTGATGGAGCGGGAGACCAAATTGCCAATTTATGGTCAATTCCTCCAACCAACACAGGTAATCCAAATGTTCCATCTTTAGGATATACGACCAATATTGTTCCACACCGTGTGGTGGGATTTGCTTCTTATACTAATAGTTGGATAGGAAACTTAAATACAACAATGACATTATTCTATTCAGGATCTTCTACGGGTAGAATGAGTTATGTTTATGCTGGTGATTTTAATAGAGACGGTAATAGTAATAATAATGATCTTATTTATATTCCGAAAGATGCATCCGAAATCCAATTTGTTGACATAGCTTCTGGAAATAATAACTATGGAGGAAGAGGTTATACAGCACAGGAGCAATCAGAAATTTTCTTCGATTTGGTAAATAATGATGATTATTTAAAGACAAGAAAAGGTAAATATGCTGAACGTAATGGTGGTATTATGCCTTGGAGAAATCAATTTGATTTTCGTTTAGCGCAAGAGTTATATAAAAATATAGCGGGAGGAAATAATTCTTTAGAATTTTTCTGGGATGTATTCAATATTGGCAACTTGTTCAATTCTAATTGGGGAATATATAAGTCAGCTAGTACGCAATTGTTAAGACCTCAAAATACAAGTGCTATCACACCTGATGGAACCACAAAACCTAGATTCCAATTGAATTATAACAACGGAGATATCATAAGATCTACAACATTTAATAATGAATCTATATCATCTACATATTACATGCAGTTTGGTATAAAATTCAAATTCAATTAATAGAAAGCATTTGAGTTATTTTAAATAATTCTCAAAGCTAATTACTAAACAAAAGCAAGGAAGCCCCGAATTTTCGGGGCTTCCACATTTTAAAGAAGTGTGTGTGTTATTATGTATTAAGCTAAATCAAATCTGTCTGCATTCATTACTTTATTCCAAGCAGCAACGAAATCGTTAACAAATTTATCTTTTGCATCTGCAGAAGCGTATACTTCAGCAATTGATCTTAATTCAGAATTTGATCCAAATACCAAATCATTACGTGTGCCAGTCCATTTTGCTTGTCCTGTTTTGCGATCTGTACCTAAATAAGTTTCTTTAGATTGATCCATCGCTTTCCACTGCGTGGCCATGTCCAATAGATTCACAAAGAAGTCATTTGTTAATTGACCAGGTCGATCGGTGAAAATACCGTGATTTGAATTATTGAAATTGATGTTAATAGCACGTAGACCACCAAATAATACAGTTAATTCTGGAATTGTCAAGTCTAATAATTGTGCTTTGTCAATTAATAATTCCTCAGTAGAGACTGCAGGATTGTTGTATTTGCGGTAGTTTCTAAATCCATCAGCCACCGGTTCTAGCCATTTGAATCCATCCACATCAGTTTGTTCTTGTGAAGCATCTGTACGACCAGGAGCAAAAGGAACTGTAATGTTATGACCTGCCTCTCTAGCTGCTTTCTCGATAGCTGCTGCACCACCTAAAACAATTAGGTCTGCTAATGATACTTGTTTGCCTGATTGGCTAAACTTAGCTTGTAAACCTTCTAAAGCAGTTAAAACTTTACCTAATTGAACAGGGTTGTTTACTTCCCAGTGTCTCATAGGTTCTAAACGGATACGTGCACCGTTAGCACCACCGCGCTTATCCGAATTACGGTATGTAGAAGCCGAAGCCCAAGCTGTAGACACTAATTCTGAAACAGATAAACCTAAACCAAGAATTTTTTCTTTTAATATAGCAATATCAGAATCACTTAATGTGTAGTTCTCAGCTTTTGGAAGCGGGTCTTGCCATACAAAATCTTCTGCTGGAACTTCTGAACCTAAATAACGAGATTTTGGTCCCATATCACGGTGTGTCAACTTAAACCAAGCTTTTGCAAATGCATCAGCGAATTCGTCTGGATTTTCTAAGAAACGACGACCAATTTTCTCATATTCTGGATCGAAACGTAAAGCTAAATCCGAAGTAAGCATTGTCGGTCTAATTTTTTTGTTTGGATCGTGTGCATGAGGAATGATTTCACCTACATTCTTAGCGACCCATTGATGTGCTCCTGCAGGCGATTTTGTCAATTCCCATTCGAATCCATATAAGTAGCTCAAGAATAAGTTAGACCATTCTGTAGGCTTACTTGTCCAAGTTACTTCTAATCCTGATGTAATGGTATCGGCACCTTTACCTGTTCCGTACGAGTTAGCCCATCCCAGCCCTTGTGCTTCTAAATCCGAACCTTCTGGATCAGATGCAACATGATCCGCTGAAGCAGCCCCGTGTGTTTTTCCGAAGGTGTGACCACCAGCTATCAAAGCTAATGTTTCTTCATCATTCATACCCATTCGGCTAAATGTATCGCGAATGTCTTTAGCTGAAGCAATAGGGTCAGGGTTGCCATCTGGTCCTTCAGGGTTTACATAGATAAGCCCCATTTGTACCGCTGCTAATGGATTTTCTAAATCTCGAGACTGGTGTTTTTCGCTGTTTGTATCTTCAACGATAATTGTTCCATCATCTTCATCGCTATTTACACCTGTGGAACCACCTTTACCGTATCGAAGATCACCACCTAACCAAGTTCTTTCTGAGCCCCAATACACATCTTGGTTTGGTTCCCACACGTCTGCACGACCACCGCCAAAACCTAGAGGCTTGAAGCCCATAGATTCTAAGGCTACATTACCTGTTAGAATCATTAAATCTGCCCAAGAAATTTTGCGACCATATTTTTGTTTGATAGGCCATAGTAAACGACGTGCCTTATCTAAGGATACGTTGTCAGGCCATGAATTCAATGGTGCAAATCGTTGTTGACCTTGGCCACCGCCACCACGTCCGTCTTGTATACGGTACGTTCCAGCGCTATGCCAAGCCATACGGATAAATAATGGACCGTAATGTCCAAAGTCAGCAGGCCACCAATCTTGTGAATCTGTCATTAAAGCATGAAGATCCGCTTTCAAGGCATCTAAATCTAATGATTGAAACTCCTTCGCATAATCAAAATCTTCACCCATTGGGTTAGTTTTGGTATCATGTTGCTTTAGGATATGTAAGTTAAGCTGGTTTGGCCACCAATCTTTATTTTGGGTACCACGTCCGGCTGCATTATTTTTTTGCATGGATCCATTGTGAAATGGGCATTTGCTGATGTCATTTGAACCGTTTTCCATATTCTAATTGATTAAATTTTTTTATTATTTGTGTTTGTGATTTGATATAAAATTAAGCAGAAAACTCTGAGTAATAAAATAATAAAACTTTATTCAATATAGTTATAATTTATAATACGTTTATATGTTATTAATTTTTATCTATATTTATTGCTAAAATAAGATTGCAAAATGTTTTAAAACTTGGATTCTTATAAAAGAAGAATATATATTAAATCAGCTTTAAAAGAGTTTCAAAGTAGTAAGATAGGTATTTACTAAATGATAACTCCGCTAAGGAAGAACTTGGAATAGGGATATAAAAAAAAGTCCTCCAGAAATCTGAAGGACTTTGAAAGAAGTACGCCAAAAGGGATTCGAACCCCTGACCGACGGTTTAGAAAACCGTTGCTCTATCCAGCTGAGCTATTGGCGCTTCCCTTTCGGTAGTACAAAAGTAGTATTTTGTAGATTATTTCCAAAATATATATGCCAAATTTTGCTTATATTTCAATAACTATTTGCTAGACAATTGAATAAATTTTACTGAATTTCTTAATCTAGATTAAGAAATCGAATAGCAAGGGCAATCTATCTTTGTAGGACACAGAAATAAATAATATTCATCATTTAATATAGACTTAATTATGGCAAATTGGCAATTAGACCCAGCACACAGTGAATTAGAATTTAAAGTTCGTCACATGATGATTTCTACTGTAAAAGGACAGTTTAAATCATTTGAAGTAAATTTAGAAAATGCTTCCGATGACTTGACTCAAGCACAGGTAGAAGTAAAAATAGAAGTCGATTCTATCGATACTAAAAATGATCAACGCGATCAGCATTTAAAAAGCTCAGACTTTTTTGATTCAGCAAGCAATCAATTTATAACTTTCAAGTCTACTTCAGTGGCAAAAGAAGATGACGATGAATATAAAGTAACTGGCGACCTTACGATCAAAGGAATTTCTAAATCTATTACTGTAGATGTAGAATTTGGAGGTGTTGCAAAGGATCCTTGGGGTAATGATAAAGTGGGATATACGGTAAGTGGTAAAATAAATAGAACGGATTTTGATTTAACTTGGAATGCGGCTTTAGAAACAGGAGGGGTAATGGTGTCAGAAGAAGTGAAATTTTCAGCAGATTTACAATTTGTAAAATCTTAATATCCAGCGGAATGTTGTTCTAATGCCCTTTAAAAGCATTTTATTTTAAAATAAATTTTGCAAATCAGGGTAGAATTTCTACTTTTGTGGCGGAGAGTTGGCAGAGTGGTCGAATGCGGCGGTCTTGAAAACCGTTAACTGTCACAGGTTCGGGGGTTCGAATCCCTCACTCTCCGCAGAAAATGCTTCATCGAAAGATGGAGCTTTTTGCATTTATCCCCCCTTCAAGAACTTAAATCTCAAAACATTTTTGAGTAGAAGCTTTATCCCTCCTGTATAGCCAGTTTTATACGATAATTTCTGTATATGATTGTTACTTATTCCTTTTCCTGAAAGATTAAAGGTTGATTATGTGTGAGATTACGGTTTCCCGTATTTAGGAAGAATTGATTTATAGTATGTTTACACGAATGCCAATATGTCTTAATTTTTAGTTAATAGCTGAATAAATATTTAAGCATATAAATTTTACAAGATAACTATGAGAACAGAAATTATAAATGCAATTAAAAATCAACAGATAATTAAATTATATTATGAAGGAGAATTAAGAATAGTAGAACCTTATTGTTATGGAAAGACTACAGTGGGTAATGAAGGCTTGCGAGCTTATCAAATTTGTGGATATTCTTCGTCTGAATCAATAGGATGGAAAATGTTTGATTTGGGTAGAGCCGATGATGTTGCTATTACAGAACACAATTTTATAATTAGAACTGGCTATAAAAAGGGAGAAAAAGGAATGTCTGTTATTTTCGCTGAAATTTGATTATGTAAAAAATATAGAAATTCGGGACGATGTGCATTGGGCTAGTCCTTTGAAATAGGTGTGGATTATATAATTGGAGAGTTGAGGATCGTTAAGGACTTGAAGAAGACTTATATGAATCCTTCGAAAAGCAGTAATTAAACATAGTAAACCAAAGAAGACTGGGGTTTATGGAATGAATTTAATCCCTCGTGTAAAGGCTAATATTTAGAAATACTACTCTTAAATAAAAAAGGTCTTAAATACTTTAAGACCTTCATGGCAAATTTATATTTGGGATTTAATTTCTGTATTGTTGATGAGCAATAAGCTCATAGGTGTTTTCCGTGTTGTGCTTTATTAATATCAAGGTATAATACATTCCTGTACTCAAATTGATATCTTTTTCAGCTAAAGTGTCACCTGCACTATTTTTAGCTATTAATTTCTTTTGACCTGATAATTGTGATACAAATTTGAAGCTATTATTTGAAAGCGTATTGCCATCGTAGGTACGGTTTGCAAAAACTTCATTTTCTCCTATGTATAAATCAACATTAATCTTGTCGTAAGCTAGATTCACAAAACGAATCCCCGAATTAGTAGATAAGTTATTTAGTAATGTATCACTGACCACATGCTGACCTACTTTATTTTCAGCTTTTGAAAAAACGATGGAGGTATATAAAAGGCTATCTTTAATAGTGTAGGTACTGTCGATTAGAATTTTGTTGGTAGGGTCTATAGTTTGAATTTTTCTGTTTCCTGGGTAGAGATAAACAAAATTGATTCCTTTAAATGGAAGCGGATTATTCATGGTCTGAATAAAGTTGTTGTCCGCTTTGTGAATAATGGAATTAGAACCTGTATGCACATTAATCATTGTGAAACCCGCTTGAGGAATGTTAGGAGAATTAAGATCATCCTTCAGGCAACTTGTCATCACAAATGAGCATGCAATTGCTAAAAAAAGTAATTTTAAAATATGTGTATTCATAAGACTGTTGTTTTAATGCTTTTATAGATAAAACGCAAGAACAACATGTTTAGCTACACATATACTAAGAAAGGCATCCCATTTTTATGAGATGCCTTTCAAATAAGAGTTTAAGTTGATTATATTATTGTAAATATACCTTCCAGGTTAATGATATTTCCTAATCTGAAATTTAATATATTTTTTTGTAGCTATCTAGCTATAGCTTATCTATTTGTGCGTTTTTCTTACCTAATGCTGAAAGGTAGGTATAACCTAGAGTTCCAGCCAGTAAAGATGCTACAAGTATAGCTAATTTTGCTTCTTCGATATGTAAAGCGTCTGAGAAAGAAAGCATAGCTACGAAAATAGACATCGTAAAACCAATACCTCCGAGTAATCCTACACCAAACATATGTTTCCAGCCTGCGCCTTCAGGTAAGGAGGATAAACCAGATTTGACACATAGCCAACAGGTCAAAAGAATTCCTACAGATTTACCCACAATAAGTCCCAAAATAATACCTAATCCCATTGGTGACGTAAGACCGCCTAACATATCTGTACTTAAGACAATAGCCGTATTGACAAAAGCAAAAATCGGAATAATAATAAAGTTCACAGGTTTAGCTAATAGATGCTCTAATTTTTCTAATGGAGACTCTTTCTCGTCTGGAGTTGTAGGTAAAGTCATCGCAGTAAGTACACCCGCAATGGTGGCGTGAATACCCGAGTGATGGATAAAGTACCACATAAAAATTCCAGGAATGATATAAGCTAGGATGTTCTTTACTCCAAATTTGTTGAAGGCTAATTGTAAGGCGAAAATTCCTCCAGCATACAATAAATAAGTATAATGTAAATCGGAAGAATAGAAAATAGCAATTACGAGAATAGCTAATAAATCGTCCACGATAGCTAAAGCTGCTAAAAATACTTTTAAGCTTGCTGGTACACGTTTGTCCAACATCGATATTACCGCTAAAGCGAAAGCAATATCAGTAGCCATTGGGATACCCCAACCATGATGCGTATCTGCATTATGGTTAAATATGGCATAGATAGCAGCAGGCAATAAAGCACCACCAATGGCAGCGAAGATTGGAAGTGCAGCTTTTTTAGGTGAAGCTAATTCTCCTTCTACTAATTCGCGTTTGATTTCTAATCCTACTAATAGAAAGAAAATAGCCATAAGACCATCGTCAATCCATTGTTTTATACTGTAATTAAGTTGAATAGATTCATTTTCAAAACCTAACGTAGTAGATAAAAAGGTAAGTAAACCTTCTCCTAAAGGTGAATTGGCAATAATTAAAGCTAAGACAACGCAAATAAATAAAATTATTCCTCCGCCAGTGCTGGACTCGAAAAACTCTTTGAATGTACGTAAATTAATAAGTTTTGACATGATATGTTTTTGTGATTTCTGATTGTAAAAGTAATTAACTTTTGTATTTAAACCATTTTATAAGCTCTTTGTAGCTGGCTTTTTTTCCATACATTAATATGCCTACACGATAAATACGCGCTGCAAACCATGTAGTTAGAATAAATCCTAGGATTAATAAAATTGCCGAAATAATGATTTGCCACGTTGGAACTCCAAAAGGTATTCTAACTAACATAGCAATTGGAGAGGTAAAAGGAATAAAGCTTAACCACATTGCGACCGAACCATGTGGGTTGTTTATTAACACTCCAAAAGAAAGGGCATAAGTTAATAATAAGGGCATTGTAATAGGAAGTGTAAACTGTGAAGCTTCGGTTTCACTATCTACTGCCGAACCTACTGCCGCAAATAATGCACTATATATAAGGTAGCCTCCCAAGAAGAACACAAAAAAGCAAACTACTATCTCCGTTAAATTCAAGGTTTGTAATAAGCCTATAATTTCAGCGAATGTTTCTCCATCAAAAGAAGAGGAAGTTTGATCTATTGGTGTATCCGCCATCCCAATCTGTTGCGTTTTGTTTTGCATCAGTTGATTTGCCAAATCTTCTTTTGAAACAATAGTGCTGGATGCTATACCTGCTAAGGTAATAGAAACAATAATCCATAGCGCAAACTGCGTCAAACCGACTAAACCAATACCTATAATTTTTCCCATCATGAGCTGAAATGGCTTTACTGACGAAATTATAACCTCAATAATACGGCTGTTTTTTTCTTCAATAATACCCCGCATGACTTGGGAGCCATATAAGAATAAAGAAATATATACCAGAATCGACAGGGCCAACGAAATAGCCATGGCAACTTCCGTGTTGGATTCTGTGGCGGTTCCATCTTTAATTTCTTTGGATTTGATAACCACATTGGATTTAATAGCGCGACGCATATCTTTAGTTATGCCATAAGATTCATATTTTTTGTCCTTAATTATACGATTAAGGCTGTCGCGAATCTCAGCTTCAGTCGAAATGTTTGGTTTGTCTACAGACAAAAATTCTACAGATTCACGATCGTAAAAATCTCTCGGGATATGAAGAATACTTGTATTGTCTTTTGCTGAGTTGATACTCTTTATCTGTTGTTGTATATCTTGATTTTCTTTCAGATAAGTAACGTTTTTTGAAGAATTTAATTTGTTGATGACATCATTAGTGTCATCCACGATATAGACTACAGTGTGACTTTCGTCAAAGCTTTTTTTCGTTAGAAAAATAACGCCGACGTACATGGCTATAAAAAATAACGGTACTAAAAAAGTCGTAAGTAAAAAGGATTTTTTGCGAACACGTGTCAAATATTCACGTTGTATGATAAGTTTAATTTTGTTCATGAATGATTTCCTGCGTTTGTGTTACCTTTTCAATAAAAATATCGTGAATAGTTGGAATAATTTCCTTGACTTGATTAATCATGACTTGCGGAATGAGATAGTTCAAAACGTCATTCAGCTGATATGGCGAATTAATTTTGATTTTTATCTCCACATGATCTTGTTGTGCCGTCAATTCCAACAAATCATAGAGTGGGTTTTCGTGGCTGACCAATTTTCCAGTAGGTGTAAATTCAATAAAGTATGATTGGTTTTGGTATTGTTTTTTGATCTCTTTTACCGAACCATCCAACACTTTCTTAGATTTATTAATCAAAGCAATGTTATCGCACAGCTCTTCTACGGTTTCCATTCGGTGGGTAGAGTAGATGATAGTAGAGCCATTTTTATTTAATTCGAGTATTTCGTCTTGTATGATTTGTGCATTGACAGGGTCGAAGCCAGAGAAAGGTTCGTCCAATATAATGAGCTTAGGTTCATGTAGAATAGTTGCTATAAACTGAACCTTTTGTTGCATTCCTTTGCTTAGATCTTCAATTTTTTTGTCCCACCAAGTGGTAATGTCTAATTTCTCAAACCAATATTGCAGACGTTTTTTCGCTTCAGATTTACTTAAGCCTTTTAACTGGGCTAAATATATCATCTGCTCGCCGACTTTCATCTTTTTGTATAATCCTCTCTCTTCTGGAAGGTAGCCGATTTGTTCGATATGTTTAGGCGAAAGAAGTTCATTATCAAAATATATTTCTCCAGAATCAGGAGCAGTTATTTGATTGATAATACGTATTAAGGAAGTTTTACCAGCCCCATTAGGCCCAAGGAGTCCAAAGATTTTTCCTTCAGGAATATCTATCGAGACATCGTCTAATGCACGGTGATTGGCGTACTGTTTAACTATGTTTTTTAAGATTAACATTTTTTAATAATAGGTCGACTAAAATACTAATTATTACCCGATGTTCGATGTGGTAAATTGCCTGCTTTTAGATTTCTTAAAATAAATTCTACCTTTGTTTTATGCTAGTAAAATCCGCAGAATTTGTTTGTAGCAATACACAGGTCGATAAATTGCCTGCTCCGAATCTACCCGAATATGCTTTTATCGGTAGATCGAACGTGGGTAAATCTTCGTTAATCAATGCTTTGACGAATCGTAAAGGTTTGGCGAAAACCTCCCAAAGACCAGGTAAAACGCAGCTTATTAATCACTTTATTATTAATGATAATTGGTATTTGGTCGATTTACCAGGGTATGGTTATGCCCAAACATCCAAAAAAAACAGAGAAGATTGGGGTAAATTCATACGTTATTATTTAACGAGAAGAGAAAATCTACAATGTATTTTTGTGCTAATCGATTCGCGTTTAGAACCCCAGAAGATAGATTTGGACTTTTGTTGTTGGTTAGGAGAGAAGGGATTACCTTTTATGTTGATTTTCACCAAGGGTGATAAACAATCTAATGTGAAGTCCGATCAAAATATGGCAAAGTTCAAAAGAGCTCTGCTGAAATGGTTTGAGGAAGTGCCAAGAAGATTTTTGACTTCTTCTGAAGAGAAAGTTGGTTTAGAACCAATATTAGAAGCTATCGACGAAATAAATGCCGGTTTTGAGCCACCAATTGTTACAGAGGAGATATGAAAAAATACATGTCTTTAGTGCTTTTTGCACACAGTATATTTGCTTTACCTTTTGCCTTTATAGGATTTTTCTTAGCCGTTAGTACGACGGCTTTTGAGTTTCAATGGTCTTTGTTGGGCTTGATGCTGGTTTGTATGGTTACAGCGCGTAATGCCGCTATGGCATTCAATCGTTATTTGGACAGAGATATTGATGCGTTGAATCCACGAACAGCTGTGCGAGATATTCCGGCAGGACGTATAAGCCCTAAACAAGCACTTACTTTTACGGTTATTAACTGTATCATCTTTATTGGAGCGACCTATTTTATCAACCCAATGTGTCTTGCATTATCGCCCGTGGCTTTATTTGTGGTATTGTTTTACTCGTATATGAAACGTATTTCACCACTTTGCCATTTGGTTTTAGGCTTAGGGCTTGGTTTAGCTCCTGTAGGTGCTTATATGGTTGTTACAGGACAATTTCATATTGTTCCAATATTTTATGGACTGGCTGTTTTGACTTGGGTAAGCGGATTTGACATTATTTACGCGTTACAAGACGAAGAATTTGACAGAGCGAATGGACTGAATTCTATTCCAGCAAATTTTGGAGGACCAAAAGCTTTGAAAATTTCGGAAGTGCTGCATGTACTTTCATTTATTTTGGTATTACTTCCTGCTTTTTATACTGAAGTGGGACTTTTATATTATCTAGGAGTGGCATTTTATGGTATATTATTAATATATCAACACCGTATTGTCAGTCCCACAGATTTGTCCCGTGTGGATAGAGCTTTTATGACAACGAATGGTATTGCATCGGTCATATTTGCTGTATTTTACTTGTTGGATATCGTGAGTGGACACTGGCTTTTTTAAAAGAATAATTAGGTTTATTGATAAAAAATATTGTCATTCCATTTTGAAATAATAATATTTGCAGAAATCTTAACATATTAAATGGCTAAAAATTTATTAATTGTGGAGTCGCCTGCGAAGGCAAAAACGATAGAGGGTTATCTAGGGAGTGACTTTTTGGTAAAGTCAAGTTATGGGCATATTCGTGATTTGGTGAAAACCGATGATGCAATTGATACCGATAATAAGTTTAAACAAAAGTATGAGGTTCCAGCTGATAAAAAGGCTGTGGTCAGTGAATTAAAGAAATTAGCAAAGGCTGCAGAGACAGTTTGGTTAGCATCCGATGAGGACCGCGAGGGAGAAGCTATTTCTTGGCACTTGTTTGATACATTAGGACTAAAAGATGATAATACCAAGCGTATTGTCTTTCACGAAATCACCAAACCAGCGATTCTTAAAGCCATTGAATCACCGCGTAAGATTGATTATAACTTAGTAAATGCACAGCAAGCACGTCGTGTATTGGATAGATTGGTAGGTTTTGAATTGTCGCCAGTATTATGGCGCAAAGTGAAGCCTTCACTTTCGGCAGGTCGTGTACAGTCAGTAGCTGTACGTTTGATTGTGGAACGTGAGCGTGAAATTAATAGATTTACGCCAGAAGCATCGTTTAAGATTGTTGCAATATTTAATACAGGTAAAGCTAGAGAATCTTTCAAAGCCGAATTGCCCCATCGATTTGCGAAAAAGGACGAAGCAGAGAAATTCTTGAATGACTGTATTAATGCAGCTTATTCGGTTACGAACTTAGAGAAAAAGCCAGCAAAACGAAATCCTGCAGCACCTTTTACTACTTCTACCTTGCAACAAGAGGCAAGTAGAAAGTTAGGGTATTCTGTAGCGCGTACGATGCAAGTTGCACAACGTCTATACGAAGCAGGACATATCACCTATATGCGTACGGATTCCGTAAACTTATCGGATACGGCAATTCAAGGTGCACAAGATGAGATTCTAAAAGCTTATGGTGAAAAATATCATAAAAAGCGTCAATATAAAACGAAGTCTAGTGGAGCTCAAGAAGCACACGAGGCTATTCGTCCAACCTATTTTGCGAATCACAGTATCTCGGCAGATCCATCAGAAGTTCGTTTGTACGAATTGATCTGGAAGCGTGCTATTGCTTCGCAAATGAGTGAAGCAGAATTTGAGAAGACTGTTGCAAAAATCTCTGTTTCAACACGTAGTGAAGAATTGACTGCTACAGGTGAAATCATGAAATTTGATGGTTTCTTGAAAGTGTATATGGAGTCAGTGGACGATGATAATGATAATACCGTTGATGAGGATTCTGATAATGCCTTATTGCCACCATTGGAAGTGGGGCAAGCATTGAATCTAAACGATATGACGGCGACAGAGCGTTTCTCACGACCTCCAGCACGTTTTACGGAAGCTTCATTGGTTAAGAAATTAGAAGAATTGGGTATTGGCCGTCCTTCTACCTATGCACCGACGATTTCAACTATACAAAATCGTGGTTATGTGGTGAAAGAAGATCGTGACGGTAAACCAAGAGATTATAAAGTGTTGACTTTAAAAGAAGGTCAGGTTTCAGAAGTTACGAAAACAGAAATGACTGGTGTAGAGCGCAGTAAAATGTTCCCTACCGATATCGGTGTTTTGGTGAATGACTTCTTGGTAGAACACTTCAAAGGTATTGTAGACTTCAATTTCACAGCGAAAGTAGAACGAGAGTTTGACGAAATCGCACAAGGAAATAAAGAGTGGACGGACATGTTGGAAAATTTCTACAGACCATTCCATCACGAAGTAGAAGATACGTTAGAAAATGCAGAACGTGCTTCACACGAACGTGAATTGGGTGTTGATCCAGTTTCAGGCAAGCCAGTGAGTGTGCGTGTAGGTCGTTTCGGTCCTTTGGTGCAGATCGGTTCCCAAGATGACGAAGAAAAACCTGTGTTTGCTTCGTTACGTAAAGGACAAATGATTGAAACCATTACTTTCGAAGAAGCGATGGAATTATTCAAGTTGCCAAAGAAAGTAGGAGAGTTCGAAGAGAAAGAAATGACAGTAGCTATTGGTCGTTTTGGACCTTATATCCGTCACAATTCAGCGTTCTATTCTTTGCCAAAAGGATTGGATCCATTGGATGTGACGCAAGAACAGGCTATTGAAATTATTCAAACTAAACGTCAAAAGGATATCGAGAAAGTGATTCGTGTTTTCGAAGAAAACCCAGAAGCACAAATCGAAAATGGACGTTGGGGACCTTTCGTCCGTTTTGGAAAACAAAACTTGAAAATCCCTAAAGGAACAGATGTCAATACGATTACGTACGAGGATGTGTTGAAATGGGCTGCTGAAGATCCAAAAGCTCCTAAAGCGAAAGCAACAAAAGCTACGGCTAAAACAACTGTAAAAAAGACAACAGCGAAGAAAACAACAACAAAGGCTGCGACGAAAAAGAAATAAGTATGAAGAAGGATTTGCCTGTTAATATAGTTGAAGATATTTCCATTGCGGTAGTATTAGAAAATGCTACGCCTGATTCCAAAAGTTGGACTGTATATTTGGTAAATGAGAAAAATGTAGCCTTAACGAATGTTTTGGTTTCTTCCAAAGGCTACGGCCAAAAGGAAGGAAGAGAAGTGAAAACTACTACGCTACGACATTTCTTGGGTGACGTATCTGCCCACTCCGCTGTACAGATTGAGGTGATTGATACGCAAGTTTTCGGGTTGACTAATGAATATTGGTTGAGCTATTATATTGAGAATACGATTTACGACAAAAAATATATTTTCCTTCCAGAAAGTATCGTCGATGAGAATCTATCGAAGGTTCCATTGGTAAATAAGCCAGGAGTAATTATTGGAGGGAATAACTAAGATGGCAAGAGAGAATTTTATTATTGCAATAGATGGTTTTTCTTCTTGTGGAAAGAGCACCGTTGCAAAAGCTATTGCTAAGAAGTTAAATTTTGTATTTGTGGATAGTGGAGCGATGTACCGTGCGGTGACGCTTTACTTTTTACGCAACAGAATCGATTTTAATGATACAGAAGCTATAAATAAAGCTTTAGAAAATATTCATATTGATTTTATCCCCAATACGGAGAAAACACAAATTCTACTAAATGGTGAGGATATTTCGGATGAAATCCGCCAAATGGAAGTCTCAGAGAAGGTAAGTGAAGTAAGCGCAATCAAAGAAGTACGTCATGCCATGGTGGCACAACAACAAAAATTGGGTGCACGCCGTGATATCGTGATGGATGGTCGTGATATTGGTACGACAGTATTTCCAGATGCCGATTTGAAAATCTTTATGACTGCTGATCCACTTGTGCGTGCTAATCGTCGTTTTGCCGAATTGACAGCTAAAGGCGAAACTGTTACTTTGGAAGAGATAATTGAAAATCTAGCGCATCGTGATCATATCGATAGCACACGGGAAGAAAGCCCATTGCGACAAGCGGAAGATGCTATTGTTTTGGACAATTCGAATTTGACACAAGAAGCACAGTTGGATTTTGTCTTAGAAGAATACAATAAAAGAAAATAAGAACAGATAAGCCTTTTGAGAATCATCGAAAGGCTTTTTTATCTTTACTTTGCGGCATCCAAGAGCTCCTGGATATTAAACTTCTTCATACGCATAAAGGCTTGGGTAACTTTGGAAGCGGTAGAAGGATTACTCATCAATTCGCTGAGTATAGCAGGAACAATCTGCCAGGATACTCCAAATTTATCATCCAGCCAACCACAACAATTATAAATGCCGCCTTCACCTAATTTTTCCCAATAATGGTCAATTTCTTCCTGGGTATCACAGGTAACGACATAAGAATTGGCAGGAGAGAACTTATACTTTGGACCACCATTCAACGCCATAAAGCGTGTGTTATTTAATTCAAAAATCGTAACCATAGGATTCTGCGAGAGGATTTTTGAGTTTTTAAAGATAGTGCAGTAAAATTCAGCTGCTACTTGTGCTAGACCATCAAACCACAAGCATGGATATATTGTGTGTGTCATAAAGGCTATTTATTTGAATAAATAATTCTGTCTATAAGCAGTTTTTGAGTTAGATAAAAATAATGAATTATGCACAGTTAGGATTCAAAACGTAAAAATAAGTTAAACATAAAGATTTATTACAAATTGTAAAAGACTTTTTGGATCTTAGTCAAAAGTCTTTTTTATTGATACAGACCGCTACATGATGAACCGTAAATCCTTTATTCGCAATACTTCAGCATTATTTGCAGCTTCTTTTATTTCAGAGAGCTTTGCTTCCTCTGCTCATAACTGTCCGTCCACTTCAACTGCTCCTCTGAAATTGAAAAAGGGGATCAGTTACTATATGATAAAAGAAGATTTGTCCGTGGCTGATAAATTCAAGTTGGTAAAGGATTTAGGATTTGATGGAATAGAAATCAATTCTCCAGGTACATTGGATATTAACGAACTCTTAAAAGCTCAGGATCTTTCGGGTGTGGAGATATTGGGCACCGTGAATAAAGATCATTGGTCCAAGCCGCTTTCTAGTCCTGAGGGATCTGTACAGCAATTTATCGTAGATTCTATCGCGAAATCTATAGAAGAGACGAAGCAACTAGGAGGAGATACTGTTTTGGTAGTTCCTGGAGTAGTTAATGCACAAGTGTCATACGAAAATGCTTACCATACCGCACAAAAGAATATCCGTAAGCTGATTCCTTATGCGGAAAAACACAAAGTGAAAATCGCCTTGGAAAATGTTTGGAACAATTTTATCCTAAGCCCTGTAGAAGCCAAACGTTTTGTAGATGAAATTAATCATCCTTTGGTGGGATGGTATTTTGATGTGGGCAATGTGTTGCGTTATGGTTGGCCTGAACATTGGATTGAGACTTTAGGTAATCGTATTTTCAAGGTGCATATCAAAGAATTTAGCCGTAAGGTTATGAATGAGCAGGGGCTAGGTAAAGGTTTTGGTGTACCACTAACAGAGGGCGATATTGATTGGAAAGTAGTGATCCAGGCTCTACAAAAAATCAATTACAAAGGGGAATACATGGTTCTGGAATTAGGAAGCGGCGATCGAGCGCAATTGCAAGATTTTTCTAACAGATTGGATAAGATTATTGGGTATAATGTGTAAAGAGGAATGGTTGAGGAAGAGATTAAGAACAAAAATCAAAGACATTAGATGTAAGACAATAAATAGGTGTAAGATATCAAAAAATACAGGCTTTAAAATAATTAAAGTCTGTATTTTTTGATAGCTCTTCTTTCTATTTTTTATGAGAAGGTTCCCATATTAACCTTAAAAAGGAACTCATGCTTTGGTTTTCACGAGCTATAGGTACTCCAACTAATATACCCAACATTGTTTGATCGCTAATAGTAAGTCGCATTTGAGGACGAATAGTCATATCGAAATCCCGGTGTTCGAAAGATTTATTGAATTCTATTCCGATAAAGTTTCTGGTTCCTTCTATCATATAATGAATGTTAGAATTAATATCGTAAGCAGTGTGGGTAGATTTTGTTTTGAAATGATGAATAATCCTCGGACCAGTATAAACTAAGGTGTGAAAGTTTCTTCCCCAACGTTTGGCTGCCACGAAAAATGGATTATACACATTTCCATATATAAGTGGATTTCCAAAGTTTTTGAAATCAGAAAATTCAAATTCGTTTATGTAGCCCATAGCTAATGAAGTGTTTAATTTTTCGCTCACAAAAATAGTGTATTGACCTGCCAGTTTTAAGCTGTTTAATCGGTTAGCAGGTACGGCTTCAACAGTGACGTTTCGCATTTCAGAATGAAACGTGAAGGGTAGCTCAATTTCTAAACCCAATCTATCGATAGGAGCCCACTCATATTCTATTAGAGTTTCGTATTCATCAAACTCTAAGTTATCCGTCATCCCTAAACTAATATTCCATTCTTTTTCGCCTTTTCGTGCGCCTAAATCACGTATTAAATCAATAACTAGAGGTTCGGCGTGCTGGACTTTTGGTAATTCTTTTTTTAGCGAATCGAGTTCTAAAGTGGAATCTGTTGCGATCAGAAGCGTCCTTTAGATTTGTATTTATATAATTAGATTACGATTTTGTATTCTAGAAACTAACCAACAGCAGTGGCTCATTTTAGTAGCGTCAAGGTTTTTAAGCCTATTTTAGGATATAATCCACTGCTGTTTTTTCCCTTAGTGGTCAAATAACAATTAGGGCTAAATACCCATTATCAAGGACTTGAACCGATGAGGAAAAATGGTTAGTATTATTATTTATTTCAAAAATAATCATCATGAAGACTTGCTCAAAATTCTTTATTGGGATAGACATTTCAAAGCCCTATTTTGATGCCTCCCTATTGTGTGTGATTGATCAGCAAAAACAGCAGATCCAGACACTACGATTTGAAAATTCTATTCAAGGACTTAAGGAGTTTCATAAATGGCTAAAAAAACATAAAGTCACAATGAACGAAAACACATTGTTAGTAATCGAGAATACAGGTATATATCATCGTTTGTTATGGGCATTCTGTTGTGAAAAGAATCTACCAATACACATTGGTAATGCGGCCCATATAAAATGGAGTTTTGGTATTGCTAGAGGTAAAAGTGATAGAGTAGATAGTATTCGTTTGTGTCAATATGCTTATCGAAATGCGGAAGAACTTAAATCCTCAAGCATATTAGATCCCGTTTTATTACAAATACAGGATTTAATGGCCTACAGCACAATCTTCGCAGTAAGATTTAAATTTTTCAGACGCCAAAATCTCAGCCTGCTCTATAGGTTTGTATTTGCTTGTGTTAAGCTTGTGCTGCGAACACGCACAATAGCTGAATAGATAAATAAAAAGAAGACTGAGTCTTAAGAATTTCATTTTTTGTTTCAGATTTACAGCATAAAGCCAAATATATACAAGATCAATCCTGTAATACAAGTCAACGCCATATCCCACATGCCGATTTTTCCCCAAAGACGGTGAGTTTTGCTAAATTTACCTGGTCTTGGATTATTTCCAAATTTCTTCCAAGATACTGGAATCAAAATAATCCAGATCAATGAAGTCGTAATGGATAGGAACGTGTGGAAGTAAATCATAAAATTGAGAAAGAAAGTACCTTCATACGAAGAACCTTTTACCATTTCAAAGATACCTCCATTTGCTTCATGTCGTATTCAAAAAGCAATACAACAAAAAACAAGATTAGAAACATCGTAACTTGAATGTTTTTATGCGCCTTATAATTTCCTTCCTGTTTTACTTTCTTTACTGAATACCACAATATAGGCAAATAATTACCATTGACACAACTACAATATCCATTAATAGATCACAGCATGCTCCGAAAATACTCGGTGGAAATGATAGATTCATTGATTTTATTAAGAGACAATAAGATTTTTACTGTTAAATTAAGACAAAATCTACAAAATACCAAAATGCTTTAAAGCATTCCAGATACCGTCTGAGTCAACGTCATCAGTAATATAATCGGCAATTTCTTTCACTTCTGGATTGGCATTGCCCATGGCTATGCCTATACCCACATGCTTCAGCATAGTAATATCATTACCACCATCGCCAAACGCCATTGTATTAGCTCTATCAATACCAAAGTAATCACAAAACACATCAATACCTACTTGCTTACTTTGTCCTTGTGGATTTACATCAGCAAACAGGGGAGACCAGCGTGAAGCCAAAGAGTTTGGCATTACTTGTTGCATAAATTCTTTCTCTTCTTCAGGTCCCATAAAGATATTAGTCTGAAGAATAGACGTGATATCCACTCTATCAATATCTACCAACGGCGGGACAGGAAGATTAAGGTGGGCATACATACCTGCTATTTCAGGAGTCACATCATGAATAGTCACTTCCTTTTCGGACATAAACGAAAAGCTCAACGGCTTTTCTTTGGCATAGTCTAAGATAGATTGTATATCCTTCGGATCAATCGCTTTTTTAAGTAGGATTTCGCCTTCTTTAGTGACGCAGTATCCGCCATTGAAAGTGATATAACCATCAAAGTTAAGATAGCGCACATGATCAATACTATTGATCGAACGACCTGTAGAAAGGATGGCTTTAATACCTTTGGCTTGCAATTGTTCGATGGCTTCTTCGGTAGAAGCAGCTACTTCGTGGGTTTTGAAACTCAGTAAGGTACCATCAATATCGAAAAAAACGGCTTGAATTTTTGGGTTTTGCATATGAATGTAATGTGGTTCAAAAGTAAAAAGATATTCTTCAAAATTCAACTTCGGAGGCGCTTTTCGTATCTTTGTGCCATTCATCAATAGGACACACATGAGCGTTTTACCCACATTCTTGACTCAAATTAATGAAAGTATAGCTAATGAGAGCTTTATCAAAATGTCTTTGGGAAATTACAAAGGCACTGTCGAACAGCTAAAGAACATCTACATCAAAGCTGTACTGATAAAGCGCGAGCTTAAACTTTCCTTTACCTACCGCTACAAAACACGTGATATTACCAAGAATTTTGAGGTAGAGGCAGGTCTTGCGGAGATAGAACAGCTGCTCGATCCAAAAGGTTTTCGAATCTGTACGCTGTTTACAACTGCGGAGAATAAAATTTGTGAGCTGAATGGCAAACAGGTTTGGACGCTGAAATCCGAGAATCCTACTGCTACAAAACCTATGCACTTGTCCCATGACAAACAAAAGGAACGTAAGGTAGGCGATTCTAATAAAACATATTTGAAGGAATTGCGCCTGACCGATGAACATGGTAAGGTTTATAAAAATGCTCAAGATAAATGGAAGCAAATCAACCATTATATAGAATTGTTAAGTACAGAGTTGAATGCTTTGCCTGCTAAGGATCTATTGCGTGTGGTTGATATGGGAGCAGGAAAGGGTTATTTGACATTTGCTTTGTATGATTACCTAAACAATGAATTGAAGCGTAAAGCACAGGTCGAAGGCGTAGAATACCGCAAGGATTTGGTGGAATTATGTAATGCCATCGCGCAGAAAAGAGAATTTAATGCGCTGAATTTTGTGCAGGGAACGATTGAGGATTATAAACCGCAATCGGATTTGGATATTTTAATCGCGTTGCATGCCTGCGATACCGCAACAGACGATGCAATTTACAAAGGTATCCAGCACAATGCGAATCTTATTGTCGTGGCTCCTTGTTGCCACAAGCAAGTCCGTCGCCAGTTGGAACAGGTCAAAGCAAAAAATGATTTGTCCTTTATGACTAAACATGGCATCTTCTTGGAGCGTCATGCTGAAATGTTAACAGACGGAATCCGTTCGTTGATATTGGAATATTTTGGTTACCAAACGAAGGTGATGCAGTTTATTTCAGATGCTCATACACCTAAGAATGTGATGATTGTAGCCATCAAGAAAAGCATTGATAAAGCTAAACAAGCTGAAATCTTAGATAAATTGAAATCCACTAAAGCTTATTTTGGTATTGAATACCACTATTTAGAAAAGATTTGTGGATTGTAAGTAGAACAAATCCCTTGCTCAAATAAGCAAGGGATTTATTGTTAATTATTGTTTCGAGACGAAATGAGAATCTTTTTTAGACTTCTCACTACACTTACACTATGCTATTTTCGAAAGGATAGGGTAAACATCCTCTTATTTGTATTTACTCGCATTCAAAGAATCCGTTCGACCATATTTTTGGATAATATATTCAGTGGCAGGCTTAAGACGTTTGTCCTTATGTATCGGATGAGCTCCAGGATATGTAAAAAATTCCACTTCATTGTTTATTTTAGAATACCATACCTTGTTTTTATCTTTTTTCGTTAAGGTATCTGGGCGGGTAATCTTTTTCAAGTTGAGTATAGCCCCATCGTTTACCCGAATGATCACATGACTGGATAATGATTCCCCACAATCTATCGAAATATATTGTTCGCCGTCCCAATAGGCACAATGTTTAGTTTTTAATTGATTATACGTAATAAAACTTATAGGTATTAATGCAACACTCATTATTGAAATAAGTGATTTTTTATTTATACCAGATAATTTACTTAACCAGTTAAGATTTCTAGGCTTCTCAATATTTTCATTTTCCTCTTTAATATTCGGTTTTTCCTCTATCTTTTCCTTTGTAAAATGCTTTTCATCGGTAGTTTCTGATATATCCGTTTCTTCATTTTCTAGATTTTCTGCTCTCCATTTATGATATGGACGCGGCTGAAAATCAATTAAGACTGCACTTAACTTTACAATTATTTCGCTAGGTTCTTTTGTATTGCCAATTAGAAAATTTTGAACGGATTTCATTTTTCCTAAATCTGTTTTTCGAATTGCTTTTTCAATATTTTCATAGCTTTTTTCGGGATTAAAAAATTCCTGAAAAATAGGCATATCATTAGCTGTCAATCCATCTTTAACACAGCTTATAGCGTAATCTCTAAGATTAGCTGGCGAAGGATTGCTCAATCGTGTAGACATGGACGAATTATCTTTTTTGGCGATGTAATCGTTTAAAACTTCGGATCTAAATCTATCAAATTCAAACATACTTAGGTTGTATTGGATGTAACATTTCAACGTATAAAATGTAACGAAAAAGTCTACTTAATCTAAACACATTCCATTTACGGAAAAATCAGAATTAGCAGAAATATCGGAAATATCTGCATATATGCCTTATCAACGAGAATATCTTTGCTAAAGAAATCCAAACATCTCCGCAGGTTAGTTAGCGGTAAATATATAAAATGGATTTTAAAAGGTATGTGTTGAGGGCATATTTAAAAATGGGAAGTATAAATATCTTCCCTTAGTACATACCGCTTCCCACAAAATCAGAAGGCCTTCTGAAATAGACTGTGCTTGGCAGATAGGAAACTGCTAAGACAATTTGTTTGACCTTAAATTTTTATAAAATGAAAATGATTTTGTTCATAGCCTTGCTATGGAGTACGGGGACAGTATGCACTTTACAGAATGAAAGTACAATTATTGCAAATAATGGTGAAGAAAATACGGGTGATAAATCCATAGTTCGCCCTCCAATTCCACCTATTCCGCCAATTCTTCCTTTAGGAATGAATAATGCTTAAAAAAAATAAAGGCAGGTATATCTTACCTGTCTTTATTTTTTACTAAATTGTTATACCAAATAATTAATAATTTAACGCATTGAAACTCTATTATACTCTACTTTTATTCTTTTTGCTATTCATTTTCTCTTGTCAAAATCGACAGACTTCTGAGTTGGATTCTAAGAAAACGGATACCACTAATATTAATTATCTAACAGCTAATAAGTTACTTCAGGAAAATAAATTAGATAGTTCATTTATCTATTTTGATTTAGCTTCAGATGAATTTTTAGCAAAAGGAGATAGCCTCAATGCAGCTACTTGTTTGATACAGATGGCTGTAACTCTTTATATGGAAGGCGATTTTTATGGTTCGCAAGAAACTTCCATTGAAGCGGACAGACTTATAAACAAGGAAAATCCTTCTCATGCCGCTTTATTGGCTTACAACTATAATAACATAGGCAACGCAATTTCGGGTTATGGTGATCATTTAAAGGCTATACCTTATTACGATTTAGCTATCCAATATTCTTATGATAGTGTTACGGCTTTATCCTATGAAAACAATAAAGCTGTAACCTTATCCTATATCAATAATTACAAGGAAGCTAGTGAAATTTTTAAGAAGATTCTACAATCGAATATATCCTCTCAGGCTGAGTACGCGCGCGCATTGTCCAATTATGCAAATAGCCATTGGCGGGTGGACCTGAATTACAATCCGCTTCAGGATTTACGTAAAGCTTTGGCTATTCGTCAAAAAGAAAATGATTTGTATGGTGTAAATGCATCTTATGCTCATTTATATTATTACTTTAAGGACCGAAATCAGGATTCAGCACTGTATTATGCGCGTAAATCATACGCATTAGCATCGCAGTTAAATAATACAAAAGATATAATTAATGCTTCGGAAAAGTTGGTTCAATTAACACAGTCTGATTCCTCCCAACATTATTTTAAGATATATAAAGAATTAAGTGACAGTGTGCGAATTGCTCGTTTGAAGGCCAGCAATCAATATGCGATGATCCGGTACGAGGCTGAAAAAAGCAAAATGTTAAATCTACAGTTGGAAAAGGATGTGTTGGATAAAGATTTACATTTGGCACAACAACGCATGATCTTAGTTGTGGTTGTAATTTCTACATCTTTGGGCATTGTTTTTTTTGTGTATAGATACAATAAACGTAAGAAAGAGCTTCAATTGGAGGCCGACAACAGAATCAAAGAAAATAAACTCAAAACATCTAAAAAGGTGCATGATGTTGTTGCCAATGGGATATATCGCGTCATGTCCGAATTAGAAAATATTGAAGATTTAGATCGGGAGGATTTATTGGATAAATTAGAAATCATGTATGAGAAATCTAGAGATATCTCGTATGAGACAGAAGAAAAAGATCTTGAAAAACCTTTCTCAAAAGAAATTTCCTACTTATTGAAATCATTTGCTCACGAGAATTTAAAACTCTTTATTGTCGGAAATGAGGAGGAACTATGGAAAAAAATATCTCCACAAAATCGGAAAGAACTACTTCCTGTAATACAAGAACTTTTAGTGAATATGCGCAAACATAGTGAGGCTAATGAGTTGATTTTTAAGGTGGAAGAACTAGGTGTGGCTTTGGGAATTCATTATATAGATAATGGAATTGGCTTTCCTGCAGAAATAAAAAAAGGCAATGGACTTATGAATACGGGAAACCGTATGGAAAAGATTGGAGGAGCAATTAATTTTGATTTGACAAGAGAGAAAGGAGCACATATTATTATCACGGTTCCTTTCGAGTAAACAATAGAAATATATGTTCAAAAAAGTTTTAATTGCAGAAGATCACGAAGTGGCCAATATTTCAGTACAGCGCACATTAAATGATTTGGGGGTGCAAGAAGCTAAATATGTCTATTATTGTGATGACGCATTAGCTTGGGTGAGTAAGGCTTTGCAAAATAAAGAGCCTTATGACTTGTTAATTACGGATCTTTCTTTTGAAGAGGATCATAATGTACAGCGCATAACAAGTGGTGTGGAATTGATTAAAGCTGTTAAGGTCATTCATCCTGACATTCAGATTATTGTCTTTTCAGGGGAAAATAGACCTGCCATTGTCAATAAATTGTTCCACCAATATGGTATCGATGCCTATGTGCGCAAAGCTAGACATGATGCCCAACATCTGAAAGAAGCTCTGCAAGCAATATCCAATGGTCAATCTTATATGTCTTATGACATTAAGCAATCACTGAAAGAACAGAATTCTTACGAATTTAGCCATGTAGATATACACATAATTAAATTGCTGTCCGAAGGAATCAAACAAAAGGAAATTCCGAATTATTTAAAACAAAAAAATATCAAGCCATCAGGGCTCAGCAGTATAGAAAAAAGATTAAGCACGATGCGTGAGGTGTTGTCTTTTACCAAAAATGAACAATTAGTCGCTTACTGCAAGGACAAAGGAATTATATAGTAACACACACATTACTATTTATCTAACCCCAAATTAACATAAATATGAAAAGATGAGTAGGCCATAATTGGTCTACTTTTTTTTATTAAAAAGTTTGCGATTACGGGAACCCGTAAGAAAAGCATTTGGTTGTAAGGTAGATTTGAGTAATTATTAACTACTTATAAAAACCTTAAATGAATTATCAACATTTGGTTCAGGATAGTCTTTCAGATAATAAGGAAATTATAGAAAGAATTAAGAAGGAATTATTAGAGGCTCAAAGGGAGATTCTTGTTGCGATGGCATGGTTTACTGATGACGATCTGTTTAAAATATTATTGAATAAGGCAGATCAGGGATTAGAAATCTCAATAATCATAGCGGAACATGCTGATAACGAAAAACTGGATTTTGATTTATTAAATACTAAACCAAATGGGGAGGTGATAAAGATCAAAAATGTAGGATATGGTATGATGCATCAAAAATTTTGCATTATAGATAAAGAAGTGGTAATAAACGGCTCATACAATTGGTCTAAAAATGCTAAAAATAACCATGAAAATGTTATTGTGACGAATTTTTCTAAAACAGTTGAAGAGTTTCTAAATACTTTTCATGATATGAAAGATCGTGCTATTCAAGTTTTGAGTGGAGTTCCGATAAATCAAATTCAAGTTAATAACAATTATGTTCAATCGCAAAGAGATACCAAACCAATGGAAAAGTTAAGTTTTCAAGAACAATCATTGATAGAATTTAAACAAGTGTTAGATAATATTATTGCAACGGAAGTCGGCTCTCTAGATAAGGGTTTAATTAGTCAAAGTGCTTATAATAGAGCGAAGGAAAATAATGGCGATCATCAAGTTCTTCCTCAAGCCATGGATAGTTTATACTCTAATTTTATAAATGAAATTGAAGTCGTTGCTGAGAAAAAAACACGTTTGAAGAATAGAATAGATGAACAGTTAAAGTTGAGTGTGGGAAATATAGAAATAAAGACAGAAAATGAAATAAATACAAAAAAGGAAAATTATCAACTTGAGGACAAAAATCTTAAAGAAAATATATTAAATACTGAAAAGGAAATGGAAAAGGCACAATCTACTATTGAAAGTAATTTAAAAACTCAGGTGCCTTTTTTTCAGGCTCAGATTGAGAAGATAAGGCAAAAGATTAATGAGCAAAGAATTGAGTTTGTAAAACCTCCGATCGATT